>NZ_DCXA01000121.1:2584-13844 GCF_002328915.1 Aquabacterium sp. UBA2148 | reverse complement strand
TGGACCTCACGCCGCCAGGCATCCTCCTGGTCGTCCAGCCCCCCCCTTTGATCGCGGGAGAGCCCGCTGGCCACCAGATCGCGCTGTGGCCACAATGAGGGCGCGTCCGCCGCGCGGTAGACTTGCTCCATGTGCCAGGGAGGCGGACCCCCTGGTGATCAGATCGCTGGTGCGCTCGAGAGGCTGCGCGTGAATCAAAAAGGCAAGATCCTGGTGGTGGACGATGACCGGCTGGTGCTGGCCACGCTCACCCATGGCCTCTCCCAGGCGGGCTACGAAGTCATCGACGCGGACAACGGCGACGACGCCATCTTGCTTGCCCGGCAGCACAAGCCCGAATTGGCCCTGCTCGACATCCGCATGGAAGGCAAATCCGGCTTCGACGTTGCCGCCTACCTGCGCGAGTACTGCCAGATCCCCTTCATGTTCCTGTCGGCTTTCGCCGACGAGGCGACCATCAAGCAGGTCAAGGCGCTTGGCGCCCTGACCTACCTGGTCAAGCCGCTGGACATCCAGCAGATCGTGCCCGCGGTCGAAGCCGCCTTCGCCAACCGTCCGAACCAGCAGCCACCCCAGGCGGTGGCCACGGCAGCCCAACCTGCCGCGGCGCCCACAGCCGCGCCGGCAGCGCCCGCAGCCGTTGACCCGCTCACCGACACCATCGCGCTGGCCGTGGGCATCGTGATGCACCGGTATTCGCTCACCCGCCGCCAGGCACTTGAGCGTTTGCAGCAACAGGCCCGACAAGAGGGCTGCACCACCGCCGCGCTGGGCGAGCGGCTGATCAACGCGCAGGAAGTGCTCGCCGGCCTGGGCTCGATCTGAGCGTCAACCCGGCAGGGCTGTGCTGTCGAGCCGATCGGTCAGCGTGAAATAAAAGCAGGCCCCCTGCCCCAGTTGAGCCTCTGCCCAAATCCGCCCACCGTGGCGGCGGATGATGTGGCGCACGCCCGCCAGACCGACCCCGGTGCCTTCGAAATCCTTGGCGCTGTGAAGGCGCTGGAACATGCCGAACAATTTGTCGGCATGCTGCATGTCAAACCCGGCGCCGTTGTCCCGCACGAAATACACCGGGGGATTCGTGGCGGGCATGCAACCAAATTCGATGCGAGGTGATGCCACCTTGGCGCTGTATTTCAACGCATTGCTGAGCAGGTTTTCGACAACGCGGCGCAACAACGTGATGTCGGCCTGCGCGCACAAACCTGGCTGTATCACCCATTCGACCGATGAACCAGAGGTGCACACCACCGACTGCTCGTCGGCCACGTCTCGCACCAGGCCCGACAGGTCGATGTCCTGGCGCCCCAGGGGCTCGGTGGCCAGTTGGGCTTGCGCCAGGATCGCGTCGATCATGCCGTTCATGCGGGACGAGGCGGCGAGCACGCGCTCCAGGTGATCCTGCCCCAGCTTGTCGAGGTGGCGACCGTAGTCTTCCTGCACGATGCGCGTGAAGCCATCGATCACGCGCAGGGGCGCCCGCAGGTCATGCGAGAGGGCGTAGCGCAGGGCCTCCTGCTCGACTTCGCGATCGGCGTCTGGCTCGGCGGCGCCCACCTCGGTGGCAGCGGGCAGGACGTCCTCCATCGCCGCGCACTCGGACGCCGGTGACAAGGCGGTTTCGGCCACAGGGTGATCGGGCTCGGGCTCAACGCTCGTGGGCGTGTTGCGACCGGCATCGGCTCGCGGCACCGGGGTCTCGGCGACGTGCACCGGGACAGGGGCAACGGAGGGCAACAACCTGAGCAGCACCCTCACCAGCGCCGCCACCGACAGCCAGGACCCGGCAGCCAGCACCCAGGCCCAGGCAGGTGCGTCGGTGACGAGCAAAGCCAGGGCAAAACACAGGCCGGCAACGCCCCAGCCAGGGATCAACGCCCCCATTTCGGGCCTGGTGGCCCTGGGCTCATCCGACGGTCCGTTGTGAATCCGCATTCAAACGATTGTAAGGAGGGCCGAAAGGGGTTTCTTCTGCTGGCCTGAAACTTTTCAGCCAAGCTAAAGTTCGTGAGATTGTTGACGATTGTCCCCTGATTCCCGGATGAATCATTTCCGGGCTCACCCTGTTTTCGCCAGATTCGGCAGCCCATTTTGACCGCACCCATGCGCACCCCCTGGAAGGCACTGATGTTGGTGATGTCCCTGGCCGGCACGTCGGCTGCGGGCTGGGCGTGGGGACCTGCGGGCGCTGGCTTGACCCTGGCCATGCTGGCATCGGGGAGCATCGGCTATCTGGCCCGCAGGCGTCCCCTGCCCGCACCCGAGCTGGGGCCGCCCCTGACCACGGTGCCCACCTCGTCCCCCAACAGCCAGCCCCAGGTCGATGCCGAGGCCCTGCAGGCCAGGCAAGAAGCCCACCTGAGGCTCATCCGGGACATCGCAGAACACGCTCGCTCCGCCGAAGCCCTCGGGCAGGCGCTCTCACGCGTCGGCGAGGCCCTGCACCGCCACCTGGGCTCCAGGGCTTGGGCCGCGCTGCAGGTCGACGGCTGGAACGGCGAGTCCGCTTTGCTGCGCCCCTGGGCTCACCAGGCCGGCGGCCCCGAACACATCGACGTCAGCGCCATCACCCCCACCCACCGCGATGACCGCCCGCTCGGTCAAGCGCTGGGCACGCTCAAGGCCACCGTCTCCGACTTGCGTCAGTCTGCCGGCACGCCCAGCCCCTGGCGCGCGGCAGGCACCCAACGCGTGCTGGCCCTGCCCGTGTCCGTCGATGGCTGGCCGCTGGCCATGCTCGAGTTCGACGACCCGGCCCGAGCGCATGCAGACGTGGAGGCGGTGCTGGAGGTCGCGGCCATCCAGCTCGGCTTCGTGGCGCAGCGAGACGCCAACCGGGCCCGCATGGCGAGCCACGAGGAGCACCTGGGCCGCCTGGCCCTGGTGGCGTCGCGCATCAGCAGTGGCGTGGCCATCACCGATCGCCATGGCACCATCGAGTGGATCAACGCCGCCTTCGTGGCTTTGACCGGCTGGCCTGAAGACCGGGTGCTGGGCCGCAAGCTGCCTGAGCTGCTCGCGCAAGAGGTGACCGACGCCGAGACCATCAACGAGTTGGAAAACCAGCTCGAACGTGGCGTGCCCTTCCGCATCTCTTACGAGGCTGGGCGCCAGAGCGCCCAAAGCATCACCCGCTACTGGGGGGAGATCGACGCCATCCAGATGCTCGATGAAACCGGCGGGCGCAACCAGTACGTCTGCCTGTTCACCGACATCACCAAGCGCAAGGCCCAAGAGCACGTGCGCGACCAGGAGCGCGAGTTCCTCGAAGCGCTGCTGGGCAACCTGCCGGTCAGCCTGTTCGTGCTGGATCCGGTCAACCTCAACGTGGTGGCCATCAACCGCTACACCGAGATCGAGTTCTCGCTGCAGCGCGACCGCGTGGTCGGGCGCCCGTTCGAGCAGGCGCTGGGCAAGTCGGTCATGGGCCTGACGCAGCCGCACATGCAGCAGGCGGTCGACAGTGGTGAAACCGTGGAGCACGATTTCACCTGGCAAGGCGAAGCAGGCGTGCGCGTGGTCAACGCGCGGCACTTCGCGTTGCGCCACAGCAATGGCCGCCCTCGCCTGCTGATTTCGCTGGTGCGTGACATCACCGCGTCGCGTCAGGCGCAGGCCGATCTGGAAGAGTCGGAGCGGCGTTTCCGCGAGCTCGTTGAGTCCATGGACGACGCCGTCTATGTGGCCACGGAGAGCCGCGGCCGCTTCCTCTACCTCAGCCCGCGCACCCATGAGTTGCTGGGGCTGCCAGGCGAAGACATCCAGGCCCGTGCCGAGCGGGTGCACGCGCTGGTCGTGCCCGAGGACATCCCTCTCCTGCGCGAACAGGAGGCGCAAGAGCGACTGGGCCTGAACACCGACACCCTGCTGCGCCTGCAGATCCCGGGCAAAGGCCTGCGCTGGATGCGTCACCGCAGCCGCACGCGTCGGCTTGCCGGGGGCGACACACGGGTCTACGGCCTCGTCTCGGACGTGACGGACGAGCACAACCAGGCGCTGGAGCTGCAACGCGCACGCGACATGGCCGAGGCTGCCAGCCAGGCCAAGAGCCAGTTCATGGCCAACATGAGCCATGAAATCCGCACGCCCATGAACGGCATCCTGGGCATGACGGAGCTGTTGCTGGGCACGCCGCTCAACGACAAGCAGCGGCGCTTTGCCCAGGCGGTCTACCGCTCCGGCGAAAGCCTGCTGGAGATCATCAACGACATCCTGGACTTCGCCAAGATCGAGGCCGGCCGGCTCGAACTCGCCAACAGCGACTTCGTGCTGCGCACCCTGGTTGAAGACACGCTGGAGCTGATGGCTCCCCGCGCCCACGAAAAGGGCCTGGAGCTGTCCTTCCGCGAGCAACCCGGCCTGCCCAGCGTCATCCACGGCGACCCCCTGCGCCTGCGCCAGATCCTCACCAACCTGGTGGCCAACGCCATCAAGTTCACCGAGCATGGCGAGGTGGTGGTCGACATCAGACGGGGCATGGGCGGCACCGTTCACAGCAGCGTGCCGTCCGCGAACCAGCACATCGAGCTGGAGTTCATGGTGCGCGACACCGGCATCGGCATCCCCAGCGAGGTCATCCCCAGGTTGTTCAGCGCCTTCGTGCAGGCCAACGTCGGCATGGCGCGTCGCTACGGGGGCACCGGCCTGGGCCTGGCCATCTCCAAACAGCTCGTCGAGCTCATGGGTGGTCAGATCGAGGCGCACAGCGCGCCGGGCGTCGGCTCCGAGTTCGTCTTCCGCGTGCCGGTCTCGGTGGGCGAGACCCAGATCGACATGGCCCTCATCGAAGAGCCCGAGATGCCAGCCTTCAACGTGCTGGTGGTCGACGACAACGACACCAACCGCACGGTCATCGAGAACATGCTCACGGCCTGGGGCATGAAGGTGACGCAGGCCACCAACGGCCGCGAGGCGCTCGACATCCTCATGGCCCACCCCACGCAGGATGCCGACTTCGACCTGGCCCTGGTGGACATGAACATGCCCGAGCTCGATGGCCTGGGCCTGGCAGACGCCCTGCACCGCAGCGAGCGCTACCCGCAACTCAAGATGGTCCTGCTTTCCTCGGTGTCCTCGCCGGACGACGTGCGCAAGGCCCAGGACGCCGGCTTCCAGCGCTTCGTGCCCAAACCCCTGCGCAAAGCGGAGCTGAGGCAAGCCATCCTGGGCATCTCGGCCGAGCTGGGTGGCGACCTGCCCCACGACATGCCCCGCATCAACAAGTCCGTGCTGGTCATCGAAGACAACCCGGTCAACCAGGAGGTCTGCACGCAGATGCTCAAGCGCCTGGGCTGCGAGGTCAAGGTGGCCTCGTCGGCGCTCGAAGGCCTGCGCCGGCTGGGCGAGCAGCGCTTCGACCTCGTGCTCATGGACATCCAGATGCCCGGCATGGACGGCGTCGAGGCCCTCAGCTGGTTCCGCCGGGGCTCGAGCACGCGCTTCACGTTCCTGACGCCGTCCGTCACACCGGTGATCGCTGTCACGGCCAACGCCCTGGAGGGCGACGAGCAGCGCTTCCTCGATGTGGGCTTCGACGACTACCTCTCCAAGCCCTTCCGCCAGAGCCAGCTGCAGAAGGTGCTGGTCGAGCACACGCACCCGGAAGGCTGGGGCGAACAGCCGTCGCCAACCGATGTCGCACCTGCGGCTGCACCCGAGACCGCTGCAACGCCCGCGACGCCTGCAACACCTGCCGCGCCGCTCGCCACCGCAACATCGGCCCATGCCGAACCCGGGGCAACCCTTGGCCAGCCTGTGGCAGATGCGCCACCACCCGCCCCCGCGCAGGCCGAGACGGGCGCGACCTCTGCGCAGGCCACGACGGCCACAGAACTCTTCGATGCCGACGCCCTGCGTCGCCTGCGCGACCTCGACCCCCGAGGCGAAAACCGTTTGTTCGAGCGCGTCAGCAAAGCCTTCGAGGCCTCCGCCTCGCGTTTGTTGCCTCAACTCGACGAGGCCATCCGCACGAATGACCGCAGCTCGATCCTCCACGTCGCGCATACACTCAAGTCTTCCTCGGCCAGCATCGGCGCGCTCAAGCTGTCACATTTGTGTGCCGAAATCGAAACCATGATCAGGCGCCAGAGCGAAGAAGACTTCTCAGAACGCCTGCGGGCCGTGCCCGTGGAGGTTGAACACGTCCTGGCGGGCCTGCGTGCCCTGCTGGAGCAACCCTCATGACGGTGACCTCGGACTTCGCCTTCGAGGACGGCCAGGAGCAGCCCAAGGTGCTGCTGGTCGACGACGACGAAGTGAACCTGCTGCTGACCTCGATCGCCCTGCGAGAGCGCGGCTTCGCCATCACCGAGGCCAGCTCGGGTGAGCAGGCCCTGCAGATGCTCTCTGACTGGCTGCCTGATGTGATCGTGCTGGATGCCGTCATGCCTGGCCTGGATGGCTTCGCCACCTGCCGTGAACTGCGTCACATGCCAGGCTACGAGTCCGTGCCCGTGCTCATGTTGACCGGCCTGGACGACGACGCCTCCATCACCCGCGCCTACGAGGCCGGCGCCACCGACTTCTTCGTCAAAAGCACGCAATGGAGCCTGCTGGCCGGGCGCCTGCGCTACCTGCTGCGCGCCGCTCGCACACGCGACGAGCTCGAACGCAGCAAGTCCAAACTGGCCCGCGCACAAGACCTCGCCCGCATGGGCAGCTTCGACTGGCGCAAGGGCGCCGGCGACCTGTCCTTCTCGGTCGAAGGCCTGCGTGTCTTCGGCCTGGGCTCACACGACCACCTGGGACTCAAGAGCATCCTGCGCATGTTGCCGGATGAAGAGCGGCGAGGTTTTGCCCGCATCCTTCACGAGGTGGTCGACCACGGCACCATCCTGTGCAACGACGTCCAGATCAGCCTGGCCGATGGCCGCCGCCGCATCCTGCACGTCGAGGCCGAACCAGAGTTCAACGAACTGGCCTGTTTGATCGGCTACACCGGCATCGTGCAGGACGTGACCGATCGCCGCGTCGCCGAAGACAAGATCAAGCACCTGGCCAACTTCGACACGCTCACCGGCTTGCCCAATCGACGCCAGGTGTTCTGGCGCAGCGAGCGCGCCATCGAGTACGCCAAGCGCCTGAATCACCGCGTGGCGCTGCTGCAGGTGGGCCTGGACCGCTTCAAGATCATCAACGAGAACCTGGGCCACCATGCTGGCGACGAGTTGCTCATCGAGGTCTCCAGGCGCCTGCGCAACTGCGTGCGCCACTCCGACCAGATCATCGAAGGCAACCTCGACACCAACGGGCACCGCGCGCACCGCACCCTCGAAGCCGTGGGCCGGCTGGGTGCCGACGAGTTCGTCGTGCTGCTGCCCGAGGTCAGCAACGAACGCGAGGCCATGTCCACGGCCTACGTCATCCTCGACGCCCTGCGCGAGCCGATGATGGTGGCCGGCCAGGAGTGCTTCATCACGGCATCGGTGGGCGTGGCGGTGTTCCCGCAGCACGGCCTGAACGTGGCCGACCTGCTGCGCAATGCCGACGTGGCCATGGACCTGGCCAAGAGCCAGGGCCGCAACACCGCGCAACTGCACGACCCGCAACTGGCTTCGAAGGGCCGCGTGCGGCTGGACCTGGACACCGCCCTGCACAAGGCCCTGGAGCGCAAGGAGCTGGTGCTGCACTACCAGCCCAAGATCGACGTGCGCACCAACCAGATGGTGGGCGCCGAGGCCTTGATGCGCTGGAACCGCAACGGCCAGCTGGTGCCTCCGGGCGACTTCATCCCCTTGGCCGAGACCACCGGCCTGATCAACCACATGAGCTTGTGGGCCATCGACGAGGCTGCGCGGCAAGCGGCCGAATGGCACCGCAGCTTCGGCTTCGACGCGTCCATCGCCGTCAACCTGCCCTCTCGCCTGTTCGAGCAAAGCAACCTGGTCGAAAAAATCGAGGCCATCCTGGAGGCGCGTCAGGTGCCGCCCCGAGCCATCGAGCTCGAGATCACCGAAACCGGCCTGATGAAGGACTTGCAAGGCGTCGTGCCATCGCTGCACCGGCTCAACCAACTGGGCACCGAGATCTCGATCGACGACTTCGGCACGGGCTATTCCTCGCTGTCCTACCTGACCACCCTGCCGATCAGCGAACTCAAGATCGACCGCTCCTTCGTGCGCGACCTGGGCGACACGCCGCAGAGTTCGGCCATCGTTTCGGCCATCATCGCCTTGGCCAGGGCCCTGGGGCTGCGCGTGGTCGCCGAAGGCGTGGAAAAGCTCTCGCAGATGGAAGTGCTCTACAACCTGGGCTGCCACATCTGCCAGGGCTTCCTGTACGCTCGTCCGATGTCCCCGGCCGACGTCGAACGCTGGCTGCAGGACACCCAGCAGGGGCAAACCTTGCCTCGCCTTGGCAACCTGACGAACGAGCATGCATCGCGCCTGGTGAGCGTGCCACGCTGAAACCATGTCCCAGACCCCTGCGAACCTGGCCAAGGCCGCCCTGCGACGGCTCGCCGAGCAAAGGCTCGAACCCACGCCCGAGAACTACCGCAAGGCCTACGAGGCCGAGTCGGGTGTGCCGAGCGCAGAAGCTGGCGCCACCGACAAGCCCCAGGACAAGGCCACGCCATCCGACACCACCAGCCAGGCTGAAGAGGGTGAGCGCTGGTCCAGGCTGATCGGGCGCATCCTGCGTGGCGCCGAGCGCGGAGGCCGCCAATGGACGGCAGCGCGCAAAAAGGACAGCCTGCAGCGCGTGCTCGAGGGCAGCAAAAGCTCGGGCCAGCGCCTGCACCAGCGCTTGAGCCAGCTGGTGCAAAGCTGGGACAGCGACACCCTGGACAACGCCCCGCTGGAAGACGACGGCTCAGCGGACCCGGCGGCATCGCCCGATGCCTCGCCTCCGAATGCCGCAACGCCGATGTTGCCGCAGCCCGCGCCTGAGCACGCAAGCTCGGAGGGCGCTGTGAGCCAGCCCCAGCCTCCACAGCCGGCGTCATCCGGATCTTCAACAAGCTGGTCAGCCAGCGCGCGCACCGCGGTCGATGAACTGGTGCGAACGGTGCAGGTGGCGCTGCCCCCTGCTTCAGCGAGCCCGCGCGCCCAGGCGACGGCGCAGGCCCTCACAGCCGCTGCCCAGGCCCAATCCAGTGTCAACGAGGCCTGCGCTCAGGCGCGCGGCATCATCGAGCAACGCCATCGCCTGCTCGACCAGCTCATGGGCCTGTGCCAGTCCCTGACCGACAGCCTGGTCCACCTGGCAGAAGACGAGAGTTGGGCGCAAGGTCAGGTCCAGGCGATGCGTCACCAGCTCGCAGAAGGCATCGACAGCCGAGGCTTGCGACATGTTCAGCAACTGCTCGACGACGCGCGCATCAAGCAACAGCAACTCAAACTGGAACGCGAAAACGCGCGCGAAGCCCTCAAGCAACTCATCCAGCAGATGCTTCAGGAAATCGGCGAGTTGGGCAACACAACCGACCGATTCCAGTCCAACCTGGGTCGCTACGCCGACACCATCGACCAGGCCGACTCGCTCGAGAGCCTGACCGGCGTGGTGCGCGAGATGGTGGCTGAAAGCCGCTCGGTGCAGTCGGTGGTCGCCCAGACCCAGTTCAAGCTGCAGGAAGAGCACAGCAAGGCCCACGCCCTGAGTGAGCGCGTGAAAACGCTCGAGGACGAGATCCGCAAGCTCTCCGACGAGGTCTCCACCGACCCGTTGACCCAGATCGCCAACCGCCGCGGCATGATGCGGGCCTTCGAGGCCGAGCAAGCGCGCGTTGAACGCCAGGGCACGACCTTGGCCATCGGCCTGCTCGACGTCGACAACTTCAAGAAACTCAATGATCAGCTGGGGCACCAGACCGGTGACGAGGCCTTGAAGTTCCTCGCGCGGCGCGTCAGCGAATGCCTGCGTCCTGTGGACGTGGTGGCGCGCTACGGGGGCGAGGAGTTCGTGGTCATGCTCCCGGACACGCCAGTCGACGAAGGCCAGCAAGCGCTGACGCGACTTCAGCGAACGCTCAGCGCGGAGTTCTTCACCCACGACGAGCACAAGGTGTTCATCACCTTCTCGGCAGGGGTGACGGCCTACCGCCCAGGCGAGCCCATCGAGGCCGCGCTGGAGCGCGCCGACATTGGCCTGTACGAAGCCAAGCGCACGGGCAAGAACCGCACTTGCGTGAACTGAGCGGAGCCCGGCTCAAGCCTTCGAGCTGCGCAGGCGACGCAGGGCAAGGGGGACCTGGTCCGGCAAGTCATCGGCGATCAGACCTGGGCCAAAGGCCCTCGCCGCTTCGCCATGCAACCACACCGCCGCCGAAGCGGCCTGCCAGGCGGGCATGCCCTGCGCCAGCAGGCCCAGCACCAAGCCCGCCAGGACGTCGCCCGAGCCAGCCGTGGCCAGTTCGCTGGGCGCATTCCGATTGAGGCTGGCACGCCCATCAGGCGAGGCCACCACGGTGTCGGCCCCCTTGAGCAGCACCACGGCCCCACTCAGGCGCGCGGCTTCGCGAGCTCGCTCCAGTTTGCTGGCCGCCACGGCCAACTGCGGGCCGCGAAACAGCCGGTTGAACTCCCCGTCATGCGGCGTCAGCACCACTGGGCGGCTGTGCCCGGCGATGGCCGCGAACAGCAGCGAGGGGTCTTCGGCGAACACCGTCAGCGCATCGGCATCGAGCACCACCGGGCGCCCACTGGCGAGCAAGGTCAGCACCAGGGCACGCAGGCCGCCGGCTTGCGTGCCGCCCAGCGCGCCTGGACCGATCAGCGCTGCGCTCAGGCGGTCATCGGCCAGCAGGGAGTTCAAACCCGCCAGCCACTGCGCCGCACCTTCGCCACCCACCGGGTGCACCATGATGCTGGTCAGCGACGCGGCGTAGACGGCCCAGGCCGACTGCGGCACACACACGGTGGTGAGCCCAGCGCCCACGCGCGCGGCGGCACGGGCCGACAGACGGGCCGCTCCGGTCATCACCCCCCCGCCCCACACCAGGGCGTGCCCTCGGTGGTACTTGTGCCCAGCCTCATCGACCGAAGGCCAGGTGTTGGCCCACAGCTCGGGTCGGTTTTCCCATGCCTGCGATCCCGACTCGCGCACCACTGCGTCCGGGATGCCGATGTCGGCCAGCACCACCTCGCCACACAGGCTGCGACCGGGCATGAGCAGGTGCGCGGGCTTGAGGCGGCAGAACGTCACCGTCAGCGCACAAGGCACGGCGCCTTGCGAGCGCCCCGTGTCTCCGCACAGCCCGCTGGGCACATCGACCGCCACGATGGGCACGTGTCGCATGGCCACGCGCTCGAGCAGCTGCTGC
>NZ_DCXA01000121.1:0-2488 GCF_002328915.1 Aquabacterium sp. UBA2148 | reverse complement strand
GAGCAGCTGCTGCACCGGCTCGTCCAGCGGACGGCTCAGGCCCGCGCCGAACAGGGCATCCACCACCAATTCGCCAGCTTGAGGGTTGGCCTCGCTCAGTGGGTGCCAGCCCGCGCCACCGTTGTCATCGGTCAGCGCCAGCCATTCCCGCGCCGCCTCGGCTGCATCGCCTCGAAGGGCTTGGGGAGGCGCCAGGGCGTGCACACGCACGGGCCAACCCCGTTGACGCAGCACGCGCGCCAGCACCCAACCATCGCCACCGTTGTTGCCCGGCCCGCACAGCACGTTCACAGGCCGAGGCGCCCAACGTTCCACGATGGCGCGGGCCACGGCTTCACCGGCCGCGCGCATGAGCACGATGCCAGGCGTGCCCCGTGCAATGGTGGCGGCATCGGCGCTCGCCATCTGGGTGGTGGTCAGGATTTCTGCGGCCATGGTTTCAACCTTCCTGACGTCAACTTTCGCACAGCAGAGGGCTGCTCCGTGCAAGCCGTCGCCATGTCGTGAGAAAACACACAGACGCGCGAAAGGCGCTCGCGCACAATGACGTCACGGTGTTCGACGAGGTGTTCGTCAACCGTGAGGCCCCCGGGTAACGGAGGTCAAAAGGGTGCCAGACCTGCTCCACTCAGGTCGGCCGGGTGGTCCGGCTGCACCACGCCACCGGTGAGGTGGCTCCCCGCAAGGGGTTCAGGACTGGGGATCGCCCCACCGGTCCAGGCCCTCCGGTTGTGAGTGGCCGCAGCGCAGCCCGTGTCGCCTTGAGCGCGCGGGCTGTTTTTTTGCGCGAACGCTTGCTCGAGCGCCCGACGCCCTGCTGAGAAAGCTCAGAAGCCGACTTGTGCCGACAGGTACAGGCTGCGCTGACTCGGCTTGTCGGCGATGTTGCCCAGCTCCAGCCAGGCTGCCGTCAGGCTCAGGTTGCGGTGCGGGAACCAGGCCACGAAGGCGTCCCAGGCGTTCTCTTCCTTGAACGCACTGAGTCGATCCGGCTTGGCCCGCCATTCGGCGCCCACGGCCAGGTCGTCGCGCACCAACACGGCCAGGCTGGCCTCTGGCATCAACTGGTGCCGGTTGCCCAGGTCACCGCCGAATCCCAGGATCCCGAACTGGTTGGCCCGCGTGGCACGCAAGGTCAAGTTGCCCAACACGTTGCGGCCCCAGGCTGCACCCAGCCAGACTTTGGTGGCGGCCACATACCAGTCGGTGTCCGATCCGCGTGTGGCCCCCAGCAGGGTGGGCACGAGCTTGAAATCCTCGTTGTGCTTGTGCTGAAAGCCGACGCTCACCTGCGGCCACCACACGTCCTGGTCGTAGACGGCGTCGCCCAGCACGCGCACCTTGGCGCCCAGCACGTTCATCTGCGCACTCTTGCCAGGCACCGTGTCGCTGAACTTGAAACTCCAGCGGGCCATGGACACCTCGACGCGGTTCTTCACCCCCACAGCGACGCCCTGGATGTTCAGGTTGAACTTGCCCTGCGTGCGGATGTGGGTGGCGTAAGCCGAAGCACCGACTTGGTCGCTGCTGCCGTTGCCGCCAATGACGGCCCAGGGTGTGAGTCCTCCGCCCGCGGCGCCCTCGATCTGTGAGACGCCCGACGTGCCCAGCAGGCGATCTCCTGCCCAGGCTGGGAGCACACCCATCCAGCCCATCAAGGCCAAACATGGCCACGCGGCGAGTCGCGACCTCGAGGTCAGGAATGTGAGAGATGCGCCCATCAGTGGATCCTCCAGCCGTCAAGCCATGCGCCAAGCTGACGCATCTTCCCGTGAATTCTGGGCAGACATCCGCAGAAATGGCACCGTGATCACCCCATTCACCAGGAAACCCCCCTCCCCAAAACTGACACAGTGGCGATCATTGCCAACGAGTGACGCTCATGCCCCCTCCTGCAACACCCCATCGCCTTGGGCGCCGGTTCGGCCTGGTGCTGTTTGCACTCGCCTGCCAGCTGGCCGCCTGCGGCAGCACCCCGCCCCCGCCCCCGCTGTACCTGCAACTGGGTGGCGTTGAAGGCATCCAGGCCGTCAGCAACGCGATGCTGCAGCGCATGTCGACCGACCCACGCACCAAGCGCACGTTCGACGGCATCAACCTGCGCACCCTTTCAGCCAGCCTGGCCGCGCACCTGTGCAAGGTGGCGGACGGCCCCTGCGTGTATGACGGCGAGACGATGCGCAACGCGCACGCCGACCTCGGTCTGGGGGGCTCTGAGTTCGAAACCACTGTGCAGATGCTGCGCGACGAACTCGACCGCGCAGGTGTTCCGCAAGGGGCCAAAAACGAGTTGCTCCGCCGGCTGGCACCCAGCCGCCGCGACATCGTCACCACCGACCGTTGAGAGGCCTGAACCATGCGCCAGCCGAAGCTATCGCCAACCGCCTGCTTCATCGGGACCTGGATGAGCCTGGCGTGCTTGCCGACCCTGGCGGCCCCATTGAGCGTGACCGTCCTGGACGCCAACGGCTCGCCTGCGGCCGATGCC
>NZ_DCXA01000116.1:4467-6621 GCF_002328915.1 Aquabacterium sp. UBA2148 | reverse complement strand
GCTGGGCCAGCCGGCCGAGCGCCAGATCTTCATCAGGCGCGACAGGTGTGCCCGCGTGGGCTTGGGGGGCAAGGCGGAGGTCCTCAGAGTGCGCAAGGTGTGAGTCACCAACTGTATGAATGTACAGCTCATCAGCCTGTGGGGCTGGCTTTGAGCGGTTGTGCATTTTCGCGGCCTGCCGGCATCGAGCAAACTACCCGTCAAACACACCAGGGACCCACCATGAACGTACCACTCACCCGCCGCCGCCTGCTCGTGCAGGCTTTGGTTGGCGCCGGCCTCGTTGCGGCGCCCGGCTTGCCGCATGTGCTCGCCGCCCCTGCTTTGCTGGTGGCCAACGTGACGCAGATTTACAGCGTGCGCGTGGCCCGCATTGCCACGCCGCGCTCGGCCGACGAGGTGGGCAAGGCGCTTGCCTCCTGGCCGGGGCGCGTGGCCGTGGGGGGAGGTCGCTACAGCATGGGTGGCCAGGTGGCCGTGGATGGCGGCCTGCACCTGGACATGCGCCAGATGAACCAGTTGGTCTGGCTGAACGCGCTTGAGCAGAAGGTGCGCGTGCAAGCTGGCATGCGCTGGCGAGACCTGCAGGCCCTCATTGACCCGCAAGGCCTGGCCGTCACGACCATGCAGAGCTACGCCAACTTCACGGTGGGTGGTGCGGTGTCGGTGAACGCACATGGCCGCTACGTGGGCAATGGGCCGGTGGGCCACTCCGTGCGTGCGCTGCAACTGGTGCTGGCCGATGGCAAGGTGGTGGAGGTCAGTCGGCAGCAGAACGCGTCGCTGTTTCGGGCCGCCCTGGGCGGCTATGGTGCCATCGGTGTCATCACCGAAGTGGAGCTGGACCTGGTGCCCAACGAGCGCATGGAGCGCGTGGTGCAGCCTGTGGCGCTGGAGAACTACCCGGCCTTTTTCCGCGCCCGCGTGCAGGGCGACCCGGCCAGCTTGATGCACAACGCCGACCTGATGCCGCCTTACTTCGACGAGCCCGTGTCGGTCTCCTGGCGGCGAACGGACAAGGCGCTCACCGAGCCCGCGCGCCTGGTGGCCGAAGGCCAGCGTTACAGCCTGGAGCAGAACATGATCTGGCTGATGACCGAGGTGCCGGGGGCCGAGCGCCTGCGCAAATCGGTGGTGCACCCGCTGCTCAACAAGGCCCCGGCGGTGGTGTGGCGCAACCACGAAGCCAGCCTGGATGTGGCCGAACTGGAGCCGCGCACGCGGCGCATGTCCACCTACGTGCTGCAGGAGTACTTTGTGCCGCCCAGGCACTTCGTGGCCTTTGCTCGGGGCATGGCGACGGTGCTGCGTGAGCACGACGTGGAGGCATTGAACGTGTCCATTCGCCACTCACCGGCGGATGCGGACTCGCTGTTGCCGTGGGCCAGGGAAGAGGTGTTCTCGTTCGTGCTGTATCACAAGCAGCGCACGCATGAGCGGGCGCAGAAGGTCGTTGGCGTGTGGACGCGTGAGCTGATCGACCTGGTCCTGCGTTGCGAGGGGCGCTATTACCTGCCTTATCAACTGCACGCCACGCAGCAGCAGTTTGACCGGGCCTACCCGGAGGCGAAGGCCTTGCGCGAGCTCAAGCAGCGTGTGGACCCGCGTGGGGTGTTTTCGAACGAGTTGTGGGCGAAGTACCTGTGAAGGCAAGAACGTGTCGCGTGAGCCCTTCGTTGCGCATCAGCTAGCGTCGCCTTCTGGTAGGGCTCCGTACCTCGCCTCAGCTTCCTTGGCGACATAGCGTGATTGCGCCAAGCCCGGAGCTTGGCTCAGCCAGGCTGCAGCCTCTTTGGCAATTTGGGTGGCCGTTTCCACACGCGGTCGGCACTTGGTGGCCCAACTTCGACCTGGGTGAAGCACGTCCCATTTGGGAACCAGGCCGTTGTAGCGACCGGCTCCGGGGTCGTGGTTGCCAAAGCCATCCAACAACAGGTTCCACAGGGGAGAGAAGCGGGTGATCAGGAGTGATTCGCCAAGCGGGATCCAGATGTCATCGACGACCAGGTAACGGCACGAGAAATCGCTGAGCGATAGTTCGGTTGCACCGATGCTTTCAGCATGTTCCACGAGCCGCTTGTAAAGAGCGCGCGTCGGTTTTGGGTTGCTCGCTTCTGCGCCGATGCCGCCACCTTTGCGGCCGCCGGCGGGGAT
>NZ_DCXA01000116.1:0-4394 GCF_002328915.1 Aquabacterium sp. UBA2148 | reverse complement strand
CCACCTTTGCGGCCGCCGGCGGGAATGGCTTTACCCACATAAATGGGAACCGTCGGGCCTTGGCTTTGGTTGACCGCAGCCATCGCCTGATATGCGACGAATGTGCCAGCGTAGTACAAGGCGTAGATGCCGGCACCATGAAACGGCTGCAGCGCATGGAGCGGGATGGCTGGCCGTGCCAGCATGGCATCTGCAACGCTCTTGCCCAGGTTCTCTTTCTCAAGCGGGTTGTACGGCGTGGGCTGAATCATGCGGCAATGGCCTCGAACAAGCGACGCTGTGCAATGTTTCGATGATCTGCTGACAGCAGTTGACATGCCACACTGGCTGCCATTTGTTGGCCCAAGGTGACGGGCACAGCATTGCCAAGCTGTCTCATGGCTTCGCCCCAGGCGCCGTGCAGCTCATAGCTGTCCGGGAAGGCTTGCAAGCGGGCTGATTCCCGGATGCTGAAGTACCGGACCGAGCCATCCAGCCTAACCAGCATGTTCTCGCCGCCTGGCACGCCGTGGCCTCCAGCCTTGAGTGTTTTGGCGGGCAAATCCATGGGGCTGCCGGTGTGGCCAGGATAGACGCGCGCACCCGCTTGAAAGCGATGGTTGAGGTCCAGCCCTCGTCCGTCTTCTCTTGGCTCGGGCAGCCCGATCAAGGCGTCACGCACCGTCCGCCATGCTGCCTTGGTGGGAAGCATGCCAAGCCCTTTCATGCCCGCCACCAAGTTGGCGTGCTTTGCCGGCAGGGCGGGCCGGTGTTTGCTGGCAATTTTGTGCCGATCCCAGTAAGAGCCGTCCACATACTGGTCATACAACAAGGCATCGAGAGAGTGCGTCTCCGCAGGAAATGACCAGCGCGCGTCCACATCGCTGCGGAAACCGACGATGAAGACGCGCTCGCGCTTTTGTGCAACCCCATAGTTCGCTGCGTTGACCAGACCAACGAACAGTCGATAGCTCAGTCCGTTGCCGGAGTTCTTCCTGGATGTTTTGAACTCCTGCAGCCGCTTTTGATGATCGCACCAAGACTCGTCGGACTTTTTGGTGATCTCAGGGAATTCCAGCTGCAATTGGATGTACGAAAAGTACGACGAGAAGCTCGCTCGCGTCAGGCCTTTGACGTTTTCGAACAGGAAGGCGCGTGGACGCAGCTTGCGCACGATGGACACTGCCGCAGGAAACATGTCGCGCGCATCGAGGTTGGCCTGGTGTTTGCCTCCCATCGAAAAGGGCTGACATGGCGGTCCGCCTGCCACAAGGTCCAACCCTTCCATGGACGATGTGTCCACATGGTCGATCCAGTGACGAACATCGCCCTCGAACAAGGGCCACTCTGCAACCAAGGGGTGGCCTCGCTCTTGGTTCTGCCGGATGGAGTCACAAGCCCAGCGGTCCCACTCCACCACGCCCTTGCTCTTGAACCCGGCCAATCCAACGCCCATGGCCAATCCACCGGCGCCGGCAAAGAGCTCTACAGAGGTGAGGGACATGATCGAGTACTGTATTTTTTGACAGTGTTCCAGTGTATCAAACCCATCTCTCCATGGGGCTCGCCCAATCGGGCGTGTGCATGCGCTCCATGGCGGCGATGCAGTTCAAAAAAACGCCTGAATCCCCGTCTGCGCCCGCCCCAGGATCAGTGCATGCACGTCATGCGTGCCCTCGTAGGTGTTGACCACCTCCAGGTTCACCAGGTGGCGAGCCACGCCGAACTCGTCGCTGATGCCATTGCCACCCATCATGTCGCGGGCCAGGCGGGCGATGTCCAGCGCCTTGCCGCAGTTGTTGCGCTTCATGATGGAGGTGATCTCGACCGCAGCGGTGCCTTCGTCCTTCATGCGGCCCAGTCGCAGGCTGCCTTGCAGGCCCAGCGCGATCTCGGTCTGCATGTCGGCCAGCTTCTTCTGGATGAGCTGGTTGGCGGCCAGCGGGCGGCCGAACTGCTGGCGGTCGAGCACGTACTGCCGCGCGCGGAACCAGCAGTCTTCGGCCGCGCCCATGGCGCCCCACGAGATGCCATAGCGTGCGCTGTTCAGGCACGTGAAGGGGCCTTTGAGGCCGCGCACCTCGGGGAAGGCGTTCTCTTCGGGCACGAACACGTCGTCCATCACGATCTCGCCGGTGATGCTGGCGCGCAGGCCCACCTTGCCGAGGATGGCGGGGGCGCTCAGGCCTTTCCAGCCCTTCTCCAGCACGAAGCCGCGGATCTGGTCTTTGCCGTTCTCGTTGCACTGCGCCCAGACCACGAACACGTCGGCGATCGGCGAGTTGCTGATCCACATTTTGCTGCCGCGCAGCGTGTAGCCGCCATCGACCTTGGTGGCGCGCGTGAGCATGCTGGCCGGGTCGGAGCCGTGGTTGGGCTCTGTGAGGCCGAAGCAGCCGATGAACTCGCCGGTGGCCAACTTGGGCAGGTACTTGCGCTTGGTGGCTTCGTTGCCGAAGGCGTTGATCGGCACCATCACGAGTGACGACTGCACGCTCATCATCGAGCGGTAGCCGCTGTCCACGCGTTCCACCTCGCGCGCGATCAGGCCGTAGCTGACGTAATTCAGGCCCGCGCCGCCGTATTCGGTCGGGATGGTGGCGCCCAGCAGGCCCAGCTCGCCCATCTCGCGGAAGATGGCCGGGTCGGTCTGCTCGTTGCGAAAGGCCAGTGTCACTCGGGGCATCAGCTTGCCTTGGGCGTACTCGCGCGCGGCATCCTTGATCATGCGCTCTTCTTGCGTGAGCTGTTCGTCCAGCAGCAGCGGGTCGGCCCAGTTGAAGGTGGCTTTGTTGGCGCTCATGGTGTGTCTCGTGGGTGTGTGATGCAGGGGATGCGCGGTTGGTGGGGCATGCGTGCAGTGTTCAGCATGGCTCGGCCGATTGCAGCTCGCGCCACAGGATCTTGCCTGTGGCCGACTTGGGCAGGCGCTCCGCAAAGGTGACGATGCGCGGTGCCTTGTAGGCGGCCATGTTCGTGTGCGCCCAGTCGACGATGGCGGCTTCGCTGACCTGGCCGCGTGCTTCGGGCTTGAGCACGACGATGGCTTTGACGGTTTCGCCGCGGCGCTCGTCGCGTGTGCCGATCACGCAGGCTTCCTGGATGGCAGGGTGGGCGTAGAGCAGGGCTTCGACCTCGCTGGGCCAGACCTTGAAGCCCGAGGCGTTGATCATGCGCTTGAGCCGGTCGACCATGTGGAAGTAGCCGTCTTCGTCGGTGTGGGCCAGGTCGCCCGTGCGCAGAAATCGCTTGCCGCCGATGGCGACGAAGGCCTCGGCGTTGGCGGTGTCGTTGCGCCAGTAGCCCCGCATCAGTTGCGGGCCGTGGATGACGATCTCGCCCACTTCGCCGGGCGGCAGTTCCTCGAAGGTATCGGTGTTCACCACGCGCGAATCGACGTCGAAGATGGGGATGCCCAGGCACTGCTTCTTGGGGCGCGGAACGGGGTTGATGTGCGTGGCCGCCATGGTCTCCGACAAGCCATAGCCCTCGATGTAGTCGAGGCCGGTGAGCGCCTTCAGGCGCGCGGCCACAGCTTCGGGCATGGCCGCGCCACCTCCGCCGATGCTTTGCAGGCTGCTCAGGT
The DNA here is from genome assembly GCF_002328915.1 of Aquabacterium sp. UBA2148. NCBI lineage: Bacteria > Pseudomonadati > Pseudomonadota > Betaproteobacteria > Burkholderiales > Sphaerotilaceae > Aquabacterium > Aquabacterium sp. UBA2148. The sequence goes on along the minus strand of NZ_DCXA01000116.1, from coordinate 829 downwards.
CGGCGCTTTCAATGCCCGGGTGGGCCAGCAGGTCCACCACCATGGTCGAGATCATCTGCGCGGCGGTGATGCGCTGGCGTTGCAGGCACTCGAGCGCGACATCGCGGTCCCAACGGGGCAGGATGACGACGGTGGCGCCCAGGTGCAGCACGCTGTTGAGGCTGCTCTGGAAACCGGTGACGTGGAAGTAGGGCAGGGTGGCGAGGATGACGGCGTCGCGCGGGCTGCCCAGCCACACGCTGCGCGCCACGGTGCCGTACATGACGCTGCGGTGCGTGTGCATGCAGCCCTTGGGGTGGCCGGTGGTGCCCGAGGTGTAGGGCATCACGGCGAGGTCGTCGGGGCCGCCTTGCAGGGGATTAGGCTGGCGGTGCTCGGCCATCGCATCGGCCCACAGCGTCACGCCTTCGGTGGTGATCGGCTGGCGCGGCGCGGCAATGAAATCGGGCACGCGCATGTCGGTCGGCGCGGTCAGGTGGTCGCTGTACGCGGCCACGAGCACGTGCTGCAGGCCTTCGCCGGTGCGGCGGCCCTCATCTAGCAAGGGCGCCACCTGCTCGAACAGGTCTTGCGTGCAGATCAGCACCTTCGCGCCCGCATCCTGGACCAGGTGCCGGAGCTCCTGCGTGCGGTTCATGGGGTTCACCGGCACCAGCACGGCGTCGGCGCGCAGCACACCATACGCGCCGATGGCGAACTGCGGGCTGTTTTGCGTGCACAGCAGCACGCGGTCGCCGCGCTGCACGCCCGCCACCTGTTGCAGCCAGCCGGCCAGCCATTCGGTCTGCTGCCTGAACTGCCCGTGCGTGACGACGCTGTCGTAGAACAC
>NZ_DCXA01000118.1:25515-26709 GCF_002328915.1 Aquabacterium sp. UBA2148 | reverse complement strand
ACGCATCGATGAAATGGAGTCCATGAAACGCACGCTGGTGAGGCTGGCGTCTGAATGCCACGGCAACGATCGCCCAGCCTGCCCGATCCTGGACGACCTGGGCCGAAGCTGTGCATGATGTCGCTCAGGCTTCACACCACAACGAGGACGACATGCCCCTTCCAACACAGCCAGGCTGGCCCCTGCAGACCTCGACCCTGAGCGCCTGCGGCATCAGAACCCGCGTGCTGCAAGGCGGCGCTGACCTGAAGGCCACCGAAGCCGTGGTGTTCGTGCATGGCAACCCCGGCTCCGGCGAAGACTGGCGCGAGCTGATGCAGGTGACATCGCCCGTGGCCCGCGTGATCGCGCTCGACATGCCGGGCTTCGGCCAGGCCGACAAGCCGGCGAACTACCCGTATTCGGTCGAAGGCGGCACGGCCTTCCTGACCGAGGCGCTCAAGCAACTGGGCGTGGTGCGCGCTCACCTGGTGTTGCACGACTTCGGTGGCCCCTGGGGCCTGATGTGGGCTGCCATGAACCCGCTTGGCGTGGCCAGCCTCACGCTCATCAACACGGGCGTGCTCAAGGGCTACCGCTGGCATTACATGGCGCGCATCTGGCGCACCCCCATCCTCGGTGAGCTGCAGCAGCTGCTGACCAACGAAGCGGGCTTCCGATGGGCCATCCAGCACGGTTGCCCCAAGGGCCTGCCGCTGGCCTTCACGCGCCGCATGTACCAGGACATGGACTGGGGCACCAAGCGCGCCATCCTCAAGCTTTACCGCGCCACGGGCGACCTCGATGGCCGCAGCCGGATGCTGGAGAAGCTGCTGTTGCCGATCAAACCGCCCACGCTGGTGATCTGGGGGGCGGCAGACCCCTACCTGCCCGTGCGATACGCGCATCAGCAGCAAGAGACTTTCCCGGGTGCCAAGGTGGTGGTGCTGCCCGAGAGCGGGCATTTCCCGTTCGCGGATGACCCACAAGGTGTGGCCCAGGCGTTGGTGCCGTTCCTGCAGGCGCAGGTGGGGCGCGGTCAGGGCATGGCTGCTTGAGGGGTCTCAGCGAGGCTTTGCGCCGCAACGACCAAGAAAAAAGCGCCTGCCGGCGAAAGCCAGGAAGGCGCTTTCCTCAAGATGGATTGGTCGGGGCGGTGGGATTCGAACTCACGACCCTCTGCTCCCAAAGCAGATGCGCTACCAGGCTGCGCTA
>NZ_DCXA01000118.1:21798-25462 GCF_002328915.1 Aquabacterium sp. UBA2148 | reverse complement strand
CTACCAGGCTGCGCTACGCCCCGAACAAGACAGCATTGTAGCCGCATGCTAGGGATGGTCGGCACACGAGCGTTGCAAGAACATTGATTTTCGCAACGACAGGATCCTGCGGGAGGAATTTGCCATGCGCACCATCAACCTGCGCCGGCTTGCTTTGCTGTGCACGCTGCTCGCAGCAAGCCAGACGAGCCTGGCTCAAACGACGCGCCCACTGCCACGGGGCGCGCTGATCGATCAGGTCACGGTTTCAGGCATTTCCTCGGGCGCAGCGATGGCGCTGCAGTACGCCGTGGCACATTCGGCAAGCGTCAAAGGGGTGGCCGCCATCGCTGGCCCGAGCTGGGGCTGCGCTCGGGGCTTCGTGAGCACGGCCATCAACGATTGCATGTGCGGCCGCCAGCCCCTGCCAAGCGCCCTGCCCCTGGCGCAGGATCTGGCACGCAGCGGCGCCATCGACCCGCTGGACAATGGCCGGCCCAAAAACTTGTCGCGAAGTTTCGTCTTTCACAGCCCACTGGATGCCACGGTGGTCGCCGGCACGGGTCAGGCCAGTGCGAGCTTCCTGGCCTCGTTCGTGGGCACACCCCCAGTGGTGGACACGGGCAACAAAGCCGACGGCAGCAACCACGCGGGCCACGGCATCGTCTCGCCCGGCGGCACCGACCGATGCGAGGCCTCACCCAAAGACCGCAGCTACGTGCGCCAGTGCCGGCAGGAAGACAACGCGAGAGACCTGTTCAAAGCCTTGTTTCCCGAGGTCCAACAGGACGCGGCACGACGGCGCGACCAGGTGAGTGCCGCCGACATCCAGCCCTTCGACCAGCGCCCGTTCATTGCCGCGGTGACCCGCTCTGGCGAGTACATCGCGCCAGACGCGCTGGCGTTTTTCTTCTACCCCACGCGCAGCGAACGCCGACAACGATTGGACATGGCCACGACCGGCTATGTGCACGTGCCGCCGTCATGCCAGCAGGCAGGCGCTCGCTGCGGGCTGCACATCGCCTTTCACGGCTGCAAGCAGCAAGTTCGCGAATTCGCGCTGACGGCCGGCTATGTGAACTGGGCGGAGGCGCACAAGCAGATCGTCCTGTTCCCGGCCATCGACCAGGGCGCCACACCGGTTTCGGAGAGCTGCAGCAGCGGCGCCATCAACAAGGTGGTCGACACCGCCTGGTACCAACCCAATCCCAACGGTTGCTGGGACTGGTGGGACTACCTCGATGGCGCAGAGCGCACGCGCCACCTGACCCGCAATGGCCTGCAAATGCGCGTGATCGAGCAGATGGTGCAGGCGATCACGGGGCGTTGAAAGCACCAGGCCAGGCCGCTGGCTCGCGGTGCGCAGCTCAACTGCCGATCTGAGCCCAGACCTTCTCCAGCCGCTTGACGCTGACCGGCTGAGGCGTGCGCAGCTCCTGCGCGAACAGGCTGATGCGCAACTCCTCCAACAGCCAGCGGAACTCATCGGTGCGCGCATCGTGCGTGCCTTTGAGTTCGGCCAGGCGGCGCACCAGGCGCTGGTCCAGCGGGCGCAACTCGGCCATGCGCTGCGCGTCGCGCGACGGGTCTCCCTTGAGCTTGTCCAGCCGCAAAGTGATGCCCTTGAGGTAGCGCGGGAAGTGCTGCAGCTGCGCGTAAGGTGTCGCGCTGACAAAGCGCTTGGGCATGAGGCGCTGCAGTTGCGCGGCGACGTCATCGGCCACGTCTTTCGGGGGCTTGGCGTCCTTGAGCTTGCGCGTGGCGGCGGCGTACTCGGTGAGCACGGTGCCGGCCAGGCGCGCCACTTCCTGGGCGATGAGGTTCAGGCGCGTGCGACCTTCTTCCACGCGGGCCTTGAAGCTGGCTGCGTCGGATGGCTGCGGCTCGTTCAGGTAGGCACGGTCGAGGGCCACATCGACGATCTGGTCGCGCAGCTCGTCGGCGGTGCCCAGGCTCATGTAGGCCATCGCCATCTTCTGCAGGTCGGGGATGTTCTTTTCCAGGTACTTCAACGGCTCCCTGATCTGCAAAGCGACCAGACGGCGCAGGCCGACGCGGTGCTTGGCCGCAGCCACATCGGGTTCATCGAAGATGTCGATCTCGACGTGCGTGGCCTTGTCCACCAAAGCGGGGAAGCCGATCAGGGTGTGACCGCCGCGCTGGATCTCCATCAGCTCGGGCAGCTCGCCAAAGGTCCAATCGGTGAGCGGCGTGCTGCCTTGGGAGCGGGCAGCGCCCGAATTGCCTGCAGATGGATCTCCAGGGGCGCCCTGCGAACGGCCCGGTGTCGATCGGGCTCCAGTCGCATCGCCCGAGGCCTGACGACCTGACTGCGCATTCCCCTTGCCGGCATCGCGCCTTGCGGCTCCTGGGGCTGAAGCACCTTCATCAGGCGACAAGCGCCCGCCTTGCTCGGCCAGGACACCTTCGGCGCCCGACACCACCTCCTGTGCCTTGAGTGCCGCCAGTGCCTGGAAGGCCCCGCGCGCCAGCGAGCCCAGCTCGGCCTTGAGCGCCGGCAGGTTGCGGCCCATGCCCAACTGACGCCCGTGTTCGTCGACCACGCGGTGGTTCATGAACAGGTGAGGCGAGAGCATGTCGAGCTTGAAGTCGGCGCGCTTGACGTCGAGCTGGGTCTTGTCGCGCACCGCCTTGAGCAGCGCATCCATCAAGCCGCCTTGCCCGAACGCGGCCGACTGCACGAAGGCGTCGGCGAACTCCGGCAACGGCACCAGGCGCGCACGGGGCTTCTGATGCAGGCTCTTGACCAGGGCCAGCACTTTATCTTTCAACATGCCAGGCACCAGCCACTCGCCGCGCTCTTCCTGCACCTGGTTGAGCGCGTAGATGGGCACGGTCACCGTCACGCCGTCGCGGGCGTCGCCCGGCTCGTGCAGGTAAGTGGCGGCGCAATCCACACCGCCCATGCGCACGTACTTCGGGAAGGCCGCGCTGGTGATGCCCGCTGCCTCGTGGCGCATCAGCTCTTCGCGGCTGAGGTGCAGCAGCTTTGGGTTCTCGCGGCTGGCGTGGCGGTACCACTTCTCGAAGCTGGCGCCACTCATCACATCGGGCGGCACCTGCGCGTCGTAGAAGGCGTAGATCAGCTCGTCGTCCACCAGCACATCCTGCCGGCGCGACTTGTGCTCCAGCTGCTCGACCTGGTTGATGAGCTTGCGGTTGTGCGCCAGGAAAGGCAGGCGTGTCTCCCACTCGTCGTTGACCAGGGCCTCGCGGATGAAGATCTCGCGGGCCTCGCGCTCGTTGACCAGGCCGAAGTTGACGCGCTTGTTGTTGTAGACAACCAGGCCGTAAAGCGTGGCGCGCTCCAGTGCCACCACTTCGGCGGCCTTCTTTTCCCAGTGCGGCTCCAGCAACTGCTTTTTCAGCAGGTGGCCGCCCATGGACACCAGCCATTGAACGTCGATGTTGGCCACGCCGCGGCCATACAGCTTGGTGGTTTCGACCAGTTCAGCCGCCAGGATCCAGCGCCCCGGCTTCTTGCTCAGGTTGGCGCCCGGGTGCTTCCAGAACTTGATGCCGCGCGCGCCCAGGTACCACTCCTCGTCGTCCGACTTGCAGCCCACGTTGCCCAGCAGGCCTGAGAGCAGCGACAGGTGCACTTGTTCATACGTGGCCGGCGATCCATTGAGGCGCCAGTTGTGCTCGGCCACCACGGTGTGCA
>NZ_DCXA01000118.1:21569-21726 GCF_002328915.1 Aquabacterium sp. UBA2148 | reverse complement strand
TGCGTGTGCACGTCCTTCCACTCGCGCACGCGGCGCGGGTTGATGAAGTTCTCGCGCAGCAGGGCCTCGTGCTTGCGGTGGCTGAGCTTGTGTTTCTCGGGCGCGCCAGGCTCGTGGTGCCCATGCCCACCGCGGCTCTCATCGAGCCACTTCCACG
>NZ_DCXA01000118.1:8108-21497 GCF_002328915.1 Aquabacterium sp. UBA2148 | reverse complement strand
GACTCGTCCAGCCACTTCCACAGCTTGAGCGTGCCCATGAACTCCGACTTCTCGTCGTCGAACTGCTTGTGCTTGGTGTCGGCCTGCTGCTGCTGGTCGATGGGCCGGTCGCGCACGTCCTGCACGCTCAAAGACGCGGCGATCACCAGCACCTCGGCCAGGGCCTGGCGGTCCTTGGCCTCCAAAATCATGCGACCCACACGCGGGTCAAGAGGCAGCTTCGCCAGCGTCTGGCCCAGCGGCGTGATCTCGTTGTCGTCGTCGACCGCGCCGAGCTCGTTGAGCAACTGATAACCGTCGGCGATGGCCTTGCGCAGCGGTGGCTCGATGAAGGGGAAGTCCTCCACGTGCCCCAGGTGCAGCGACTTCATCCGCAAGATCACGCCGGCCAGCGACGAGCGCAGGATCTCGGGGTCGGTGAAGCGGGGCCGCGCGTTGAAGTCCTTCTCGTCGTACAGGCGGATGCAGATGCCGTTGGCCACCCGGCCGCAACGGCCCGCGCGCTGGTTGGCCGCCGCCTGGCTGATGGGCTCGACCTGCAGCTGCTCGACCTTGTTGCGGAAGCTGTAGCGCTTGACCCGCGCGCTGCCGCTGTCGATCACGTAGCGGATGCCCGGGACCGTCAGCGAGGTCTCGGCCACGTTGGTGGCCAGCACGATGCGCCGACCGTTGCCCGTCTGGAAGACGCGGTCCTGCTCCTGCTGACTCAAGCGCGCAAACAGCGGCAGCACCTCGGCCACGACGCGGCCATTGGCCAGGTGCTTGCGCAGGTGGTCGGCCGCTTCGCGGATCTCGCGCTCACCAGGCAGGAAGACGAGGATGTCGCCGGAGCCCTCGCGCCACAGCTCGTCCACGCCATCGGCGATGGCCTCGTTCAGCCCGTACTCGCGGCTTTCCTCGAAAGGCCGGTAGCGTTGCTCGACCGGGTACAGCCGCCCCGACACCAGGATGATCGGCGCCGGTCCTTTGGCGGATTCGAAATGCTTGGCGAACCGGTCGGCATCGATGGTCGCCGAGGTGACGATGATCTTCAGATCGGGCCGGCGCGGCAGCAACTGACGCAGGTAGCCCAGCAGGAAGTCGATGTTCAGGCTGCGTTCGTGGGCCTCGTCGATGATGATCGTGTCGTAGGCCTTGAGGTCCGGGTCGCCCTGCGTTTCGGCCAGCAAGATGCCGTCGGTCATCAGCTTGACGCTGGCGCCAGGCTGCAGCCGGTCCTGGAAGCGGATCTTGTAGCCCACCACGTCGCCCAGGGGCGTGTTCAGCTCTTCGGCGATGCGCTTGGCCACGCTCGAAGCCGCGATGCGGCGCGGCTGGGTGTGGCCGATCAGCTTGGGGCGCTTGCCGTGCTCGCGCGGCTGGCCCCATCCGCCCCGGCCCAGGGCCATGGCGATCTTGGGCAGCTGCGTGGTCTTGCCCGAACCGGTTTCGCCACAGACGATGACCACCTGGTGCTCACGCAGGGCGGCTTCGATCTCGTGGCGCTTGCCGCTGACGGGCAAGGATTCAGGAAAATTCAGGGTGGCTTGGCTCACGGTGGCAGCACGCTCGAGGGGCAGACAGGCAAAGTCCGCCATTATCGGCTTGACGGGTCGGCTGGGGAAAGCACGGGGTGCCGGCATGACAGGCACGCGGCACGCTCATGCCTTTCCCGCAGACCCGAAACACCCCTCATGAAGTTCGAAGAGTACGTGCAGCACGACGCCCTGGGCCTGGCCGAACTGGTCCGCCGTGGCGAGGTCCAACCCTCCGAGCTGGTGGCAGCGGCGCTCTCGCGGGTCGACGCGGTTCAACCGAAGCTCAACGCGCTGGTGCGCCGCATGGACGAAGAGCACCGCCGCCAGCTGCAGCAGCCCGTGGACCCGGCCCGTCCCTTTGCCGGCGTGCCCTTTCTGCTCAAAGACCTGTTCCAGGAGGTGGCCGGCTGGCCCATGGGCAGCGGCAGCCGCTCGATGCAGAACGTCAAGGCCGAGCTCGACTCCGACGTGGCGCGCCGCTGGCGCGAGGCCGGCCTGGTCTTCATTGGCCAGACCAACACCCCCGAGTTCGGCGCGCGCAACGTCACCGAGCCGCTGGCTGGCGGCCCCACCCGCAACCCTTGGGACCTTTCGCGCACGCCGGGGGGATCCTCGGGCGGCTCGGCCTCGGCTGTCGCTGCAGGTGTGGTGCCCATGGCGGGTGCCAACGACGGCGGCGGATCCATCCGCATCCCGGCGGCCTGCTGCGGCCTGTTCGGACTGAAAGTGGGCCGTGGCCGCATCCCCATGGGCCCGCTGTTCGGCGAAGGCATGAACGGCGCAGCGGTGCAGGGTGTGGTCTCGCGCAGCGTGCGTGACACGGCCGCATCGCTGGACGTGCTGCAAGGCCCCGAGCCCCACGCCCCCTACTTCATGCCTGCGCCGCCGCGCTCTTACCTGGAAGCCGCCAGCGAGCCCCTGCGCCCGCTGCGCATCGGTTTCTCGTCGGCCTCGCCGCTGGGCACCGAGGTGCACCCCGAGGCGCGCAAGGCGGTGGAACAGGCCGCCCGCCTGCTCGAATCGCTGGGCCACCACGTTGAAGAAGCCGCACCCGCCATCGACGGGGTGCAACTGTCACAAGACTTCCTGCTGAGCTGGTTCGCCTGCCAGGCCGCCATCGTCGACGACATCATCGAACGCCATGGCGCCAGCCCCGGCGACTTCGAGCCCGACACCCGCGCCATGGCCTCCGTGGGCCGCAGCGTGGGCGGACCCGAGCTGGTGCGCAGCCAGGGCCGCTGGAACGAACACGTGCACGCCCTGGCGCGCTTTCAACAGCGCTTCGATTTCTGGCTGAGCCCAACGCTCAGTGCCCCGCCCATCCGCATCGGAGAAATGGCCACGCCGCGCAGCCTGCAGCTCATCAACGAGTTGGTGTCGGCCTTGAAGCTGTCTGGCCTCTTGCGCCACACCCCGCAGTTCAAGCAGGTCACCATCCAGAACCTGGCCTGGACGCCTTACACCCAGCTGGCCAACATCACGGGTCGCCCGGCCATGTCGGTGCCACTGCACTGGACACCGGAGGGCTTGCCACTGGGTGTTCAGTTCACCGGAGCGCTCGACTCGGAATTCAAGCTGCTGCAACTCGCTTTTCAACTGGAAGCGGCCCAGCCCTGGTTCACTCGGAGGCCCGTGCTTTGAGCGCCCGAAGAGCCCCTGCTTGAGCGCCGTTCAGGAACTGCGCGAACAGGGCTCCGGCAGGGCGTCACGGAGCTCCGCCGCAGCGGCCGCTTCCAGGTGCCGCTGGTGCAAGGCCTGCACCGCCACCAGCACCAGCAAGGCGGCCACGCACTCCAGGATCTCTTCGTAGAGCACGTCTTCGCCAAACCAGTGGTCCATCACCTGAGAGATGGCAAGTGCAGCGAAAGCCCCCATCAGCAACCTGCCGACCGGGTTGCGCCACCCCTGGCGCCACCACATGAAAACCAGGAGGTGCCAGCACGCGACAATGCCCGAGAGCAGGCAGCCCACCACGGCCACGGCCTCGGTGAGGCGGCGCGACCAATGCACAGAGGGATCGAAATAGTGCGCCAGACGCATCAGGGCCTTGCCGCTGGGAATGAGTTCAGCCGGGACGCCATGCTCGCGGATGGCAAGGCAGGCGCAAACAATCGCCAGAGCCAAGGCAGCACCAGGCGCGGGACGATGCATGAGCAGCAGACAGCCCCCCGCAATGAACCAGACAATCACCGAAAGGGATTCGACCGGGCCGTTCTCGACGGCAAACCAGTCGCCCAGGCTCGGCCAGACGACGCCCACGGCCGTCGCGGTCACGGCCAACAGGGCCACGAGCCAAGTCAGCACAACATGGGTTTTATCGGACACGGCAACACCTCTGGGCAGCAACGCGGGTAACCCGCTATTTTGACACTTCCATGACAATCACACCCAGCCCATCGGTCCAATCCCCGAAACCGCTAACATTGGACCTGTCACGCTCAAGCGCCCCGCGAGCGTCCGCTTGCCCTCGCCCGCCATGGACCTTGTCTTTCCCCATTTGTTTGTGCCCTGGTTTCGCTCGGTGGCGCCGCACATCCACGCCCACCGGGGCAAGACCTTCGTGGTCGGCCTCTCCGGTGAGCTGATCGCCGCCGGCAAACTCGCCAGCTTCGTGCAAGACCTCGCACTCATGCACGCCATGGGCATCAAGGTCGTGCTGGCTCATGGCTTTCGCCCGCAGCTCGAAGAGCAGTTGCGCGCCAAGGGTCAGGAGTCTCGCTTCAGCCACGGCATGCGCATCACCGACGAAGTGGCCCTGGACTGCGCCCAGGAAGCCGCCGGTCAGTTGCGCTATGAAATCGAGGCCGCCTTCTCGCTGGGGCTGCCCAACACCCCGATGGCGGGCGCGGCCATCAGCCTGATTTCGGGCAACTTCATCACCGCCCGCCCCGTCGGCATCGTCGACGGCGTGGACTTCAAGCACACCGGGCTGGTGCGCAAGATCGACGCGATGGCCATTCGCCGCGCCATCGACACCGGCTCGCTGGTCATGCTCTCGCCCTTTGGCTTTTCGCACACCGGCGAGGCCTTCAACCTGAGCATGGAAGACGTGGCCACCTGCGCGGCCATCGCCCTGCAGGCCGACAAGCTCATCTTCGTGACCGAAGTGCGCGGCATCCTGCAGGCCATCGTGCAGGACCCGGTGCAGGCCGATGCACTCGAGGCGCGACACCACAACGACCCGGACGCCGAGATCGATCAGGAGCTGGCCCTGGCGGAAGCCAAACGCCTGCTGGCAGCGCTGCCCAACCCCACCGAACCCACCGACACGGCCTTCTACCTGCAGCACGCCGTCAAGGCCAGCGAAGGCGGGGTCGAGCGCGTGCACATCATCCCCTTCAAGGTCGATGGCGCCTTGCTGATGGAGGTGTTCACGCACGACGGCGTGGGCACCATGATCGTCGACGAAAAACTCGAGAGCCTGCGCGAGGCCACGCCCGATGACGTCGGCGGCATCCTGCAACTGATCGAGCCTTTCGAGCAGGACGGCACGCTTGTCAAGCGCAGCCGCACCGAGATCGAGCGCGACGTGGCGCAATACACCGTGATCGAGCACGACGGCGTCATCTTCGGTTGCGCGGCGCTCTACCCCTACCCCGAGGCCGGCACCGCCGAGATGGCCGCACTCACCATCTCGCCCAGCGTGCAAGGCCAGGGTGACGGCGAACGCATCCTCAAACGCATCGAGCAGCGCGCACGGGCCATGGGCCTGCAGACGCTGTTCGTGCTCACCACACGCACCATGCACTGGTTCAACAAGCGCGGCTTCGCGCCGGTTGACCCGGACTGGCTGCCCGAGGCGCGCAAGCGGTCCTACAAATGGGACCGCCGCTCGCAGGTGCTCGTCAAGCACCTGAAGTAAGACGCCGCCCCCTTCATCCCATTCATCAGACCAGACAAGAAAGCAAAGGCCCCCACATGGCACGCACCATCCAATGTTCGTACCTCAAGAAAGACGGCGAAGGCATGGATTTCGCCCCTTACCCGGGTGAGCTGGGCAAGCGCATCTACAACGAAGTCAGCAAGGAAGCCTGGCAACTGTGGATGAAGCACCAGACCATGCTGGTCAACGAAAACCGCCTGAACCTGGCCGACGCCCGCGCCCGCCAGTACCTGGCGCGGCAAATGGAGCAGTTCTTCTTCGGAGAAGGTGCAGAGCAAGTCCAAGGTTACGTGCCCCCCTCTGCTTGAGGGGAATCAGCCCGCTGGGAACAAAAGCCGTGCGGCGTCGGCAGTTGACCCCACCGGTTAGGTGTAACCTTATGCAAAATAGTTCGGGAGCCCCGTTGTTGACGACAGACGCTAACGCCAGCGCCCTCGGGGCCTGCCCCCCTGCACAGAGCCCCGGGTACCTCGGAGCTTCGCTGGCATTTGGCTGCTGGGCCTGACACGGGGAGAAGGTGGCCGCAAACGTGTTTTCTCCGAGCAAACTGGCGGGCGGCCCCCAGGCGGCGCTGCCCATCCTCATGTACCACCGGGTGCTCGATCGCCCGGACCCGCTGCAAGGTGAGATTCACCTGGCACGGGTGATGGACACCCAGTTCCGCACGCTGCGCCAGTTTTTCAAGGTGCTGCCCCTGGACGAAGCCGCGGAGATGTTGGCCGCGGGGAAGTTGCCTGCGCGTGCTGTCTGCATCACCTTCGACGACGGCTACCGCGACAACCATGACCTGGCCCTGCCCCTGCTGCAGCGCCATGGGCTCACAGCCACGTTCTACGTCGCCAGCAGCTACCTCAATGGCGGGATGATCTTCCATGACGTGCTGATCGAGACCATCCGGCACGCCCCCACCGGCATCCTGGACCTGGGCATCGACGGGCTCGAGCGCCTGCCCATCAGCGACATGGCCTCGCGCGTGGCCGCCGTCCAGCACCTCATGGGTGCCATGAAATACCTGCCGCCCTTGCAGCGCCAGCAGTTGTCCGAACGGCTGCTTGACACGCTCGGCGCGAACGCTCCGCGCTCGCTCATGATGACCGACGAGCAGGTGCGCGCGATGTCGCGCAGCGGCATGGGCATCGGCGGGCACACAGCCCACCATGTCATCCTCTCGAAGCTGAGCCCGGAAGCGGCGCGAGAGGAAATCGTTGCCAACCGCCAAACCCTCTCGGGTCTGATCAACAAGCCACTGGTCTCGTTCGCCTACCCCAACGGCAAGCCAGGCATCGACTACGACGCCAGCCATGTCGCGTTGGTGCGCGAGCTGGGTTACCGCAACGCGGTCTCGACCCATTCTGCGGTGGGCACCCGACAGGCAAACATCCTGGAGCTGCCCCGCTTCGTGCTCAACGAGACCACGCCGATCGGCGTGATCCTGCGCATGCTTCGGATGACGGCCTACTCGGTTTGATGCCCCTGCGAGGCCCGAGAGGCCGCCCTGCGACAAACCTCAAGCCGGCATGAGGAAGTCGCGGCTGATGCCGTAGCCCAAATCGCCCACGCGGTCGAGGAACTGCGTGAGGTAGGCGTGCAGGCCGGTGGCCACGATCTCGTCGATGCGGCTGAACTGCAGGTCGGCGCGCAGGCGGCCCGCGCGGCGCAGGGTCTCGTGGCTGTGGTCGTTGGCCACGGCGCGCAGGTTGCTCACCACCTCGTCCATGCAGTAGACGAGCGAGCGCGGCATCTCGGCGCGCAGGATCAGCAACTCGGCCACTTTCTCGGGGCGGATGACGTTGCGGTAGACCTTGCGGTAGACCTCGAAGGCCGAGACCGAACGCAGCACGGCCGACCAGTGATAGAAGTCGACCTCCTTGCCCTCGTTGCCCGCGCCCGAGCCGAAGAACTCGGTGTTGCGCGCGTGGAACTTCACGTCGAGGAGGCGGGCCGTGTTGTCTGCGCGCTCCAGGAAGGTGCCGATGCGCTGGAAGTGGAAGGACTCGTCCTGCAGCATGGTGCCCAGCGTCACGCCGCGCGAGAGGTGCGAACGGAACTTCACCCACTCGAACAGCTCGGCAGGGTCCTTGGCCAGCGCCCCCGACTTGATGAGGCGATTGAACTCGAGCCAGGTCTGGTTCATGGTCTCCCAGACCTCGGTGGTCAGGGCCCCACGCACCGCGCGGGCATTTTCACGGGCCGCACGCAAGCAATTGAGGATGCTCGACGGGTTGCCAGCGTCGGTGACCATGAACGTCATGACGTCACGCGCATTGACCTCGTCGTGCTTGTTCCGATACTCCTGCATCAGCTCGCTGATGCTGAGCAGACCTTGCCAGCCCTGCAGGGCCGACTCGCTCGACTGTGGCAGCAGCGAGGTCTGGTAGTTGACGTCGAGCAGGCGCGCGGTGTTTTCGGCGCGCTCCATGTAACGGGCCATCCAGAAGAGGTGGTCGGCGGTGCGCGACAGCATGGGCTTGGTCTCCAGGTGCGAGGCGCTTGCTGCTCGCAAGGCCCCGGTTTCGGTCTCGATCAATTGCGTGGGCAGGTGGTCTTCGATGCGTTCGTTGAGCATGGCCAGGCCTCCTTCAGCTTTCCAGAACCCAGGTGTCCTTGGTGCCACCGCCCTGCGAGCTGTTGACCACCAGCGAGCCTTCTTTGAGGGCCACGCGTGTCAGGCCACCGGGCACCATCTGCACGGTCTTGCCGGAGAGCACGAAGGGGCGCAGGTCGATGTGACGTGGCGCGATGCCGCTTTCCACGAACGTCGGGCAGGTCGACAGCGACAGCGTGGGCTGAGCAATGTAGTTGCTCGGGTTGGCCAGCAAAGCCTTGCGGAAGTCCTCGATCTGGGCCTTGGTGGAAGCCGGCCCGACCAGCATGCCGTAGCCGCCGGCGCCGTGCACCTCCTTGACGACCAGCTCAGCCAGGTGGTCGAGCGTGTACTGCAGGTCGGCCTTGTCGCGGCAGATGTAGGTGGGCACGTTCTGCAAGATGGGCTTTTCACCGAGGTAGAACTCGATCATCTTGGGCACGTAGGGGTAGATCGACTTGTCGTCGGCAATGCCGGTGCCGAAGGCGTTGGCCAGGGTCACGTTGCCGGCGCGGTAGGCGCGCAAGAGCCCCGCGACGCCCAAGGTCGAATCCTTGCGGAAGACCTCCGGGTCCATGAAGTCGTCGTCGACGCGGCGGTAGATGACGTCCACGCGCTGCGGGCCGCGCGTGGTGCGCATGTAGACGAAGTCGTCCTTGACGAAGAGATCCTTGCCCTCGACCAGCTCGATCCCCATTTGCTGAGCCAGGAAGGCATGCTCGAAATAGGCCGAGTTGTACATGCCGGGGGTGAGCACCACCGCCGTGGGCTCGTTGACCGAGGCGGGCGCCAGCGCTCGCAGCGTGTCGAGCAGCAAGTCGGGGTAATGCGCCACGGGCGCGATGCGGTGCTCGGCGAACAGCTCGGGGAAGAGCCGCATCATCATTTTGCGGTTCTCGAGCATGTAGCTCACGCCGGAAGGTACCCGCAGGTTGTCTTCCAGCACGTAGTAGGTGCCGCTGCCATCGGGGTTGCAGGCTCGCACGATGTCGATGCCCGAGATGATGGAGTAGATGCCGCCGGGCACGTTCACGCCCATCATTTCCTTGCGGAACTGGGCGTTGTTGAGCACCGGCTCCGAGGGGATGACGCCAGCCTTGAGGATTTCCTGGTCGTGGTAGATGTCGTCCAGGAATCGGTTGAGCGCGGTGACGCGTTGCTTGAGGCCCTTTTCCATCTCCTTCCACTCGTGGCTGGGGATGATGCGAGGGATCAGGTCGAAGGGAATGAGGCGTTCGGTGCCCGAACCATCCTCGTCCTTGTCACCGTAAACCGCGAAGGTGATGCCCACGCGGCGGAAGATCATCTCGGCTTCGTCGCGCCGGGAGGACATCAGCTCCTGCGGCTGACGGCCAAGCCAGCGTTCGTAGGTCTGGTAATGGTCGCGCACCTGCTTGTCGGCGCCGGCGCTGCTGGCGTGCATCTCGTCGAAGAATCGCATCGGGTGACCCTCTTGGGGCTTTCAGAAACAGCGGTGAGCAAGCCAATGCACTAACCGTGCCAGCCCGCAAAACTTGCACCAAGACAGAACCCCACAGGCCAGCCACGTTGCCCTGGATGCCGCACCATGGTGCACCACCGACTGAGACTGGTGCAAGCCATCGGGTCAAAGTGGATGCGCCCACGGTGTTACGCACCAACATGTTCACCCACGAGGAGCCAATGTGTGATGCGCGCGCCACAGGCAGCCGGGTGACGCCAGCCAGGCTGCCCAAAAAAAAGGCACCGTGAGGTGCCTTGTGCCGGATCGCCAGGGGCGAACTCGTCAAGCTTGAGCGCGGCCCGGCTGTCGACGGCGGCTCCACAGGACGGCAGCCGCCAGGCCCATTGCGGACAAGGCAAGCTGCGAGGCTTCAGGTGCCGGCGAAGCCACGGCGCTGAACGAATAGGCCCACTCATTGACGGGCCAGAAGCCGTCCGGGTTGTCCACGGAATGGCCGATGAAGCGAAGCGTGTACGCACCCTCGAGCAAGTGCGAGAAGGTGAAATTCAAGCGCGCGCTGCCCGGGTCGAACGAGTAGGTGTTCACGGGACCACTGCTGCCCGCCGAATACAACTCGACCGCGGTGAAGAGGTAGGGCGTCAGGCCCGACGAAGACTGCCAGACCGAACCGACCTGCCCGACGATGTCGGTGAACCGGTCGGATGGCGAGACGGGGCTGTTGCCCCAGCCGATGAAAAAGCCCTGGTCTCTGTAGAAGGAGCCCGGCTCCTGGGCGTAGGACATCCCGCCACGAAGGTTGCCCGCGCCGATGGGACGCGAACCTGGGCCCAGATCGGCCTGAGCGTGAGCGACCGCGTGCATGCCCAACCAGGCAGCAAGCAAGATGAGTTTGTGAAAGGCGTTCACATTCGTCCTCATGATTTTGGTATCCGGAAAGTCTATATGTAATTCAGTGCGTCACGTCACACATCCCCAAGTCGGGTGCCTTGGGCTCGCTGAACTGACAAAGGGGGACAAAAACCGCCAAATCGGCTCAGGAGGCACGCTGCAAACGGGTGGTCACGCGCACATCCAGGGTGTGGTGCCCGCCACCTCGGATGACACCTCGCAGCGGGGTGACATCACCAAAATCGCGGCCATGGGCCACCCGAACGTGGTGCACGCCCGGCACGCAATCGTTCGTCGGGTCGAGGTCCAGCCAGTCATCCGAGCCAGGCAGCCCCAGCCCGGGCACCCAGACACTGAGCCAGGCATGCGAAGCGTCGGCGCCCACCAGGGCCACTTGCCCTGGCGGCGGCAAGGTCAGGAGATAGCCACTCACATAGCGGGCGGCCAGCCCACTGGCGCGCAGGCAGCCCAGCATGAGGTGGGCGAAGTCCTGGCAGACGCCCCGGCGACGCGCGAACACCTCCAGGATGGGGGTGGAGATGTCGGTGGACGCTGGCGCGTAGGTGAAGTCGCGGTGGATGCGCTGCATCAGCTCGATGACCGACTCGGCCAAAGGACGATCGTCGCGCAAGGACGCACCAGCGTAGGCACGCAGCTCGGGGTGAAGCGGCACGAACGGCGATGCGTAGAGGTATTCGCTGGCGGCTTCAAAGGGTGCGTGAGCGCAGTAGGCCAGCCGCTCTTTCACGTCGCCGCAAGTGGGCCCCTGATCAGGGGCCAGCGCCTGGTAACGGTGTCGCACCTCGACCTCGCTGCGCGCCAGCACGCGCAACTCGGCGTGCGCCGCGTGCATCGCAAAGTAGGCACGGCTGTTGCCATGGCTGTCTCGCCTGACGCTGTGTTGGGCCGGCGTGGGCTCGACCACCATGTCGAACGAGAGCAGTCGTTGCCCCCCATCGGACAGGGGACGCAAGCAGGCGATGTGCTGCGATTGCTCCACCGGGTGGTCGTAGTGGTAGAGGGTTTCGTGCTCGACCGACAGCCGGGCGCTGCCGACCTCGGGGGTCGACACGGGCAGCTCAAGCAGGCTCATGCACTCACCATGGAGTCGTTGGGCTCGGCGTGCACGAAGTACTGGCGGGCGATCTCGTCCGAGAGGCGCCAACCGGCATCCAGCAGGCGATCGCACAGGGCCAGCACGCGGGCGTGCCCCTCTTTCGGATCACAGAGCAGCTCCAGTTCGACACCAACGCCCTGGTGGGGCAGCAACGCGAGCAGGTCATCGTGCAAGCCCGTGCGATCGGGCAGCTTGCCCAACTCTGTGCGCAAACGGCGCAGCACGCAGGCCAGCGCCCTTGGGTTGGTTTCGTCGTGCACGAGCAAGGCCAGCAACGCAGGCACCTCCAGCCGACGCTGGAAGCGAGCACGGAAGGTGATGGCGCTGTCGAAGATGTCGAGCAGCTGGTCGAAGCCTTGCGCTTGCGACAAGGCGCGGTGGACCCAAAAGGCGCGCAGGAAGGCGGTGTAACCCACCAGGCGCTCGATCAGTCGGCCCACCGTCAACAGGCGCCAGCCGACGTCGCGGGTCATGCGGTCGGTCTGCGCGCCGGTGACCGCAGCCAGTTGCATGGCCAATTGCTCCAGGGCCGCATCGGCCTGTTGCAAGCCCGGGTGCTGCCCAGTGGGCACGTCCTGGATCAAGGCCTGGCGAAAACCTTCCCCCAGGCTGCGCAGCAACCGAGCATGCGCGGGTGAGAGGCGCTCTCGCAGAGACTGAGAGGAGCGAGACAGGGCCTCGAGGTTGTAGCCCAGGCTGAAGGCACCCTGGGTGGCGCGTTCGTCGGACAGGGCATCGAGCACGGCGCGCTCGAACACGCGAGGCGCTTTGTGCAGAGCCGGCGCGCCGGGTGGCACCAGACCGTTCAGGGCTGCAAGGTCAGAGAGCGCTTGCAACACGTGCTCGTCGGCTTCGTCTTCGCTGGTCTGCAAGCTCAGCAGGCCTTGCACCAGGCGCAGTTGCTGCTCGGCACGCTCGGTGTAGCGGCCCATCCAGAACAGGTTCTCGCCGGTGCGGCTGGCCACGGGACGCTGGCGTTGCGCGAGCTCGTCCGGGCGCACAGCGCTGGGCAGCATCGAGAAGGTGTCGACCGCGTCCTCGGTGAGCACCCAGGTGTCCATCGAGCTGCCGCCCAATTGCATGGACACGGGGCCTGCGTCGCGCGTGGCGATGCGGGTCATGCCACCGGGCAGCACCTGCCAACCGCCCTTGCCATCCGACAGCGCATAGACGCGCAAGGAGGCCCCGCGCATGGCGATGTGGCCCGCTTGCCAGACCGGGGCCTGTGCATAGGGCACGAAGCCCTGAACGGTGTAGGCGGCCGGGTCGTGGTCGATGCGTTCTCGCCAGCTGTTCAAGGCGGGTTGCGACAGGGTCTGGCCCAGCACCGCATCGAAACTCTGGCGCAGGCGCGGAGAGCCAAAGCCGGGTGTGCCGGCATAGGGGTAGCTGGGGCGGATGACCTGGCTGGCGAGATCGGGTGCGATGTCGGCCCAGGCCGAGGCTTCGCCGCACCACCAGGTCGGCAGCGACGGCAGGCTGAGTTCCTCGCCCAGCAGGTGCCTGGACAGCGCTGGCAAGAAGCCATGCACTGCGGGCGATTCGAGGAAGCCCGTGCCCAGCGCGTTGGCCAGCACAACGTGGCCGGCGCGCACCGCTTGCATCAGGCCTGGCACGCCCAGGTGGGAGTCGGAGCGCAGCTCCAGCGGGTCGCAGAAGTCGTCGTCCAGGCGGCGCAGCAGACCGTGCAATGGCTCCAGCCCCTGCACGGTCTTGAGGAAGAGGCGCTCGTCTCGAACGACCAGGTCGCCACCTTCCACCAAGGGCAGGCCGAGGTAACGCGCCAGGTAGGCTTGCTCGAAATAGGTCTCGTTGTAGGGGCCTGGCGTGAGCAAGGCCAGTCGGGGAGCCTGGCCATCTGCGCAAGGCTCGGCCAGCTCGGTGAGCGTGTCGACCATGCGGCGGTAGCCCGAGGCCAGGTGCTGCACGTTCATGGCTCGGTAGGCATCGGGGAAC
>NZ_DCXA01000118.1:2249-8046 GCF_002328915.1 Aquabacterium sp. UBA2148 | reverse complement strand
GGTAGGCATCGGGGAACTGGCGCGAGACGATGAGCCGGTTCTGCATCACGTAGCCCAGCCCGGACGGTGCCTGGGTGCGGTGCGAGACCACCCACCAGGCGCCATCGGGGCCACGAACCAGGTCAAAGGCCAGCACGTGCAGGTAGATGCCACCGGGCGGGGTCACGCCCTGCATGCCACGCAGGTAGCCGGGGTGGCCCAGCACCAGGGCCGAGGGCAACAGCGCCTGTTTCAGCAGCGATTGCTCGCCGTAGGTGTCGGCCAGGATGCCGTTGAGCAAGCGCGCGCGCTGGGCCACGCCTTGCTCCAGGCTGCGCCACTCCTGCGCACCAATGATGTGCGGCAGCACCTCCAGCGACCAGGGCCGGCTGGGGCCACCCTGCGAGTTGTAGACGTTGTAGGTGATGCCATCTTCGAGGATCTGACGCGCCATGAGGTCCTGGCGCCGTTGCAGGTCTTCCAGTGGCGCCCCCAGGTGGCCGGCAAAGTCCTGCCACAAAGGGCGCAAATCACCCTCATCGTTGCGCAGCTCGTCGAAGTGGCCGGGCTCCACCGGGCGGGCGCGGTGCAGCATCGCCTGGGCCACGTTGGGCTCCAGGCTGGGATCGTCAAAAAGGGGCAGGTTGGCTGTCACAGTCCCGACATCGTATCAACCGCCCTGGGTTTTGCGCAGATCGAGGGTGAGCGGATGCTCCAGCCCGGCGGCAAGGGGTCGCACATCCATCGCGCCTGGTGTGTGTCCCATGCGGAAGAAGCGCGCCAGGCGTCGACTCTCGGCCTCGTAAGAGTTGACGGGGAAGGTGTCGTAATTGCGGCCGCCCGGGTGCGCGACATGGTATTGACAGCCGCCCAGCGAGCGCTTGAGCCAGGTGTCGACCAGGTCGAAGGTGAGCGGGGCATCGGCGCCAATGGTGGGGTGCAGGCACGAAGGCGGCTGCCAGGCGCGGTAACGCACGCCGGCCACGAACTCGCCGACACGGCCGGTCGGGTGAAGCGGCAACACACGGCCGTTGACCGTGACCACGTGGCGGTTGCCGTTCAGGCCGGTGGCGCGCAGCTCCAGGCGCTCCATGGACGAATCAACGTAACGCACGGTGCCGCCAGGCGCGCCCTCCTCGCCCATCACGTGCCAGGGCTCCAGCGCGCCACGCAGGGTCAGGCGCACACCGGCGGCCTGCACCTCGCCGACGTAGGGGAAGCGGAACTCGAAGTGCGGCGCGAACCACTCGGGCTTGAAGTCGAAGCCGGCCATGTGCAACTCGGCCAGCACGTCGGAGAAGTCTTGCTCAACGAAGCTGGGCAGCATGAAGCGGTCGTGCAGGCCGGTGCCCCAGCGGGTCAGGCGGGTGGCGCCATGGCCTTGGTAAGGCGTCTTCCAGAACCAGGCCACCAACGCGCGCAGCAGCAGCTGTTGCACCAGGCTCATCTTCGAGTGCGGGGGCATCTCGAAGGCGCGCAACTCCAGCAGGCCCAGGCGACCGGTGGGGCCGTCGGGTGAGTACAGCTTGTCGATGCAGAACTCGCTGCGGTGCGTGTTGCCGGTGGCGTCGATCAGCAGGTTGCGCAGGGTGCGGTCGATGATCCACGGAGGGCACTGGCCCCAGATGGCCATCTGCCGCTCGATCTCCTTCATGCCGATCTCGGCTTCGTAGACCTGGTCCATGCGCGCTTCGTCGATGCGCGGCGCCTGGCTGGTCGGCCCGATGAACAGGCCCGAGAACAGGTAGGACAGCGAGGGGTGGTTGTGCCAGAAGGTCAGCAGGCTGGGGATGAGGTCGGGACGACGCAGGAAGGGGCTGTCGCCAGGCGTGGCCCCACCGAGCACGAAGTGGTTGCCACCGCCGGTGCCGGTGTGACGACCATCGACCATGAACTTCTCGGTGGACAGGCGGGTTTCGTGCGCGGCCTGGTAGAGGAACTCGGTGTGATCGACCAGTTGGCCCCAACCCGATGCGGGGTGGATGTTGACCTCGATGACACCCGGATCGGGCGTGACCTGCAGCATCTTCAGGCGGGCATCGCGCGGCGGCGGGTAGCCCTCGAGCACGATCTTGAGGCCGGTTTCGGCGGCCGTGGCCTCGACAGCGGCCAGCAGATCGAGGTAATCGTCCAGGCTGGACAAGGGCGGCATGAACACGTAGAGCACGCCCCCGCCCTGCCCTTCGGCCTCGACCTTGGGGCCGCTGGCGCGGTCGGGGTTGCGTGCTTCCACGCACAGGGCTGTGCGCGTGATCCAGTGGGCCGACTCGAACCGGTTGGGGTGCTTGGATGGGTCGGCATTCGAGGGCGTGGCCGGGCCAGCGGCGGCGACGACCGGGTTGGCCGACAACGCGCCCCATTCGCCGTTGACGCTGGTGCCGCCCAACCCCTCGACAGGTTGCCCTTGGATGGAGACGGCGCCGCCTTGCGCGAAACCGCCGCCCACCGCATGAGGGCCGTACTGCGCGCGCAGCGTTGCCGCGTCAGCCAAGGGTGCGCGAGGCGCGAACGGGTCATGGTGGTGGGCGAAGGGATACTGCTCACGCGAGACCCAAGGCAGCGAGTCGAGTGGCAAGCGGTAGCCCATCGAGGAGTCACCCGGGATGAGGTACATGCGCTCGTCACGGAAGAACCAGGGGCCGGTGACCCAGCGCGGCCCGCTCAGGCCTGGGGCGTGATCCCACTCTCGCTTGAGAGGCAGGGCATAACCCACGGTGTGCGTCAGGCCCTGGTCGTAAACGCGGCGCAGGCGCACGCGCTCGAGCTCGTCGTCAAGCTTGGACTCGAAGGGGTCGACGTTGACTGGCAGGCGGCGCTCACGCCACAGGTAGTACCAGGTGTCTTCGAAACCGGCCTGGATGTGGTTGGGGCCCACGCCCAGCTTGTTCGAGAGCGTTTCGATGAAGCGCTTGGCGTCGTCGCTGGTGTAGTGCTCGGCCTGACGCTCGTCAGCGAACAGGCTGGGGTCGTGCCAGCAAGGCTGGCCGTCGGTGCGCCAGAAGATGGACAGGGCCCAGCGCGGCAGCTGCTCGCCCGGGTACCACTTGCCCTGCCCGAAGTGCAGGAAGCCGCCTTCGCCGTACTTGGCGCGCAGCTTGTGGACCAGGGTGGTGGCCAGGCCGCGCTTGGTGGGGCCCAGGGCGTCGGTGTTCCACTCGGCACCGTCCCGGTCATCGACGGAGACAAAGGTGGGCTCGCCACCCATCGTCAGCCTGACGTCGCCCGACTGCAGTTGTGCGTCCACCGCCTGGCCCAGGGCATCGATCTCGGACCACTGCGCGTCGGTGTAGGGCTTGGTCACGCGGGGTGACTCGAAGATGCGCGTGATCGACATGCGGTGGTCGAACTCGACCTCGCATTCGTCCACGGCGCCGGAGATGGGCGCGGCGCCGGAGGGCTCGGGCGTGCAGGCCACGGGGATGTGGCCTTCGCCAGCCAGCAGGCCCGAGGTCGGGTCCAGACCGATCCAGCCGGCGCCGGGCAGGTAGACCTCGCACCAGGCGTGCAGGTCGGTGAAGTCGACCTCGGTGCCCGAGGGGCCGTCGAGCGCGGCCACGTCGGCCTTGAGCTGGATGAGGTAGCCCGAGACGAAGCGCGCGGCCAGGCCCATGTGGCGCAAGGCCTGCACCAGCAGCCAGCCCGTGTCACGGCAGGAGCCCGACTTTTTGGTCAGCGTCTCTTCGGGCGTCTGCACGCCCGGCTCCATGCGGATGGTGTAGCTGATGTCGCTTTGCAGGCGCAAGTTGAGCCCGACGAGGAAGTCGATGGTGCGCACCTCCTTGCGGTCGATGCTGTCGACAAAGGCCTTGAAGGCCGGGGTGAGCTCGCCCTTGACCAGGTAGGGCGCCAGGTCATGGGCGCTGGCCTCGTCGTACTGGAAGGGGTAGTTCTCGGCGTGCGGCTCGAGGAAGAAGTCGAAGGGGTTGTAGACCGCCATCTCGGCGACCAGGTCGATGGTGACCTTGAACTCGCGCGTGCGCTCGGGAAAGACAAGCCGAGCCAGGTGATTGGAGAAGGCGTCCTGCTGCCAGTTGATGAAATGCATCACCGGCTCGACCTTCAGCGAGTACGACAGGACGCGGGTGCGGCTGTGCGGCGCCGGGCGCAGGCGCACGACCTGGGGCGACAAGTTCACCAACCGGTCATAGCGGTAGTGGGTGACGTGGTTCAGGGCGACGTGGATGGACACGTGGATCTCCGGCAGAGCAAGCAGCCATGGATTGGCTGCGCTGAATGTGACAGGAGCAAGTTGCGGACCAAGCGCCCTGCGCCACCGTTGCTTGCATCAACCTGTGACCGGTCTCTCTGCCGCCGCGCCATCGGCCTGCCACCACCGAGGGGACACGGCGCACACCACCAAGGCAACGCTCACCACATCTTTGGGCAAGAGGACCTCGGCCGGGCCACCTTGCCATGGAGAAACCACCATGGAGTCGACCCGATCGAGCAGCAGCCGACACAAGCGCACCCCGCCCTTTCGCAAGGTGACCAGCACGAAGTCCTCGGGCTGCAAAGGCGCATGCGCAGACACCACCAGAAAATACCCATCCTGGGCATAGGGCGCCAGCCCTTGGCCCTGCACACGCATGGCATGGCAGTGCTCGGCCATCCAGGGCAGACCGAGCGTGCCGCCTTCTGTGGGCTGCGTCTTGGGTGAGCCCACGCGTTGAGAAACCTGTCTGCCGTCCTCGCGCAGGTGCACCACGCCATGAACAGGCACCCGCACATGGGGTTCGCCATCGCCTCCGTGAACCGACTCGGCCGCCACGGGCACTGCCTTTTCCAGCGGTGGACCGTCGCCCCTGGCAAGCCAGTCAGCCCGAACGCCCAACTCCTTGGCCAAGGAGGGTGTGTGCGAGCTGCCCTGCGCGCCAGCGTCGAGGTCGCACAGGTACTGGATGGCCTGGGGTTTGACCCCGACGGCCCGAGCCAGTTCGCTCTGGTTTGTGCGCCCCGCGCGCCGCATGGCCCATCCCAGTCGACCTGCGTAGCTTTCCCACTCTCCATTTTTCATGCGGCGATGCTACAAAGATCTTTGTGGAATGCATTGCCATAATTTTTGCGCTGATGTACAAATGCAACTACAAATCAAAGCAGAGAGAAAACATGCCCCACCGAGAAGCACTGGCCCGGGCCATCGAGATCGTGGGCTCGCAAAGCCGTTTGGCTCGCGAGATCGGCGGCGGCGTCACCCAGGCGCACGTGCACTACTGGCTGACTCAGGCCAAGGTGGTGCCGGCTGAGTACTGTCCCGCCATCGAGCGCATCGTCAAGCGTGCCGTCTCTTGCGAGGAGCTCAACCCCCACGTGGACTGGTGGGTGCTGCGACGGTGAACCGAGCAGGTTTTGCGATCTCCCGGAGCGGCCTGCCAGCCCTGGGTTCTCCCCGGAGCAGCGTCACAACCGGATTGGACAAAGGTCCCTCCCTTGCCCTGTTCGTCCGGGCTGTTTTGTTGGCAGACCGGGAGATCGCTTTTTTATTTGTCAACGGGCCAGGATGCGACGCTGATCCTGCGTGCGAAGCTCCAGGCCACCATCCCGCTGGAGCTGAAACGACGTGACCTGTCCCAGCAACGCCAAAAAGCGCGCCTCCTGGTCCATCAAGGCGGGAACGCAGATCATGCGGGTGGTGGCGACCCCGCTGACCTCCATGGCAGCCCCCTGCAGGCGGTAGCTGCCCGTGAATCGGTTGCAACCCGCTCGGCCGGCAAGCTGGCCGGAGGGCGACCAGGTGATCGTGGTGCGGCTGTTGTCGACCACGCCGCGCCCATCGATGCGCTCGACCACCCACTCGCGAACGGTGAGGTCCCTTGGCGGA
>NZ_DCXA01000118.1:1857-2174 GCF_002328915.1 Aquabacterium sp. UBA2148 | reverse complement strand
CCCCCGCCGTGCCCTGACGCACGTCGGCTGCATCGCCAGCAGGGATGGTGTCGCACGCCGGGTAGGCCTGACCATCGATCGTCAGCATGCCGCTGTCGCCCTTGGACCAGTAGCTCGTGCCCGGGTAGGCAGACGACGCGTAACGCGCCCCCGAAGCGCTGCGCTGGGCCTGCAGCAGGTAGCGCTTGCTGCCCACCGTGAGCTCGGCTTGCTCGGCGTTGGCGCGCACGGTGACATCCTGTTTGCCGCAGCGCATGAGGACCGCCGGGCCCAAGGCGCGAGCGGCCACCACCGGAGGTTTCGCGGCGGCCACGCCG
>NZ_DCXA01000118.1:0-1773 GCF_002328915.1 Aquabacterium sp. UBA2148 | reverse complement strand
GCCAGCCCCATTCGCCCCCCCAGGGGCCGTTGCACAAGCCGCGAACAGCGTGGCCGATGCACCTGCGAGCAAGCCCAGGCATGCACGGTTCAACAGAGATGGCGGGGGTGAACAGCGGAGACGGTGCGTGGGCGAACGCGACATGAGGGCACTCCTTGAGGCAACAGGGCTGGCGTTGATCCTAAGGCAGGGCTTGGGGGCCCTGGGCATGGCGCCCCTCAGCCCGCGTCAACGCGCCACCTGCTCCGGCGTCATGGCAGCCAGCGTCTGGGTGCCCGCCACGATCATGCGCACCATCAATATGAGCTCTTCGGTGAGGCGACCTTGTTCGCTGCGCGGCAGGTCCATGGCCGTCGAGCCCATGGTGAAGACCAGGCGGGTGATCGCTTTGGCGGTCAGGCCGGCCTCGAACAGGCCCGTGCCATTGGCCTGGGCCAGGCGCACCAGGTCGTGGCGCAGCTCTTCTTCGAAATAGCTGAGCTGGCGATCCACCGCCTGCTTGAACGCGTCAGAGCCCACCGAGCCCTCGCGCAGGAGGATGTGGAGCAACTTGTCGTCGCGCTGCAGTTGCTCCATGAAGGCCTCGACCGAGCCACGCACCACGCTGCGGTCAACGGCTGCACGCTGGCGGGCTTCCCCGATGATCTGGCGCAAGGAGCTGCCGGCCAGGTCGATCAGGGCCACGGCCAGCTCGTCCATGTCCCGGAACTGGCGGTAAAAACTGTTGGGCGCGATGCCGGCCTCGCGGGCCACCTCGCGCAGGCTCAGCGACGACACGCTGCGGTGCGGCCCGACCAGGCGCAGGGCCGCCACGATGATGTCTTCTCGGGAGATGACGGCCTTGCGCCCGGGAGAGGCTGCCCGCGCACGCACGTCTGGGACATCCGGTGCGCCCGGCGATTCCAGGATGGTGGCGGCAGAGGCTTCAACGGTGTCCATCGGGCGGGGTCTTCAGGCGGGTTCAGGTGGGGCGCCAGGCTGGGGCGTTGCGTTGGGTCAAACCGGTTCGCATGATACCCCTCCCGATTTAATGCACAAGTGTATAGACAAACGTCTTCTCGCACGTATACTGCCGCATCTTCTCTTTGCGTCAGCCACCCACCGTGAGCGCCTCCGCCCCGGCCACCATCGGCCTTCCCCCCACCGCCAACTGGTTGCAGCGCGTCATCGCGCCCGTGATCGAGCCCGAGGTCTTCGATTTCTGGGTGCAGCACCTGAACCCGGTCTGGTCGTGGTCGCGTCCGCTGGCGACCATCGTCGAGCGCCGCGTCGAGGCGCGTGACACCGTCACGCTGGTGCTCAAACCCAACCGCCATGTGGGCAGTTTCGTGGCGGGCCAGCACGTCAACGTCAGCGCGCAAGTCAACGGCCGGCGCGTGACGCGCAGCTACAGCCTGACCAACACGCCGTCTCACTCCGGGCGCATGTCCATCACCGTCAAGCGCGTCGAGGGCGGTGCGCTGAGCACCCACCTGGTGCAGCAAGCCCGCGTGGGCGATGTGCTTGGCATCGGCCCGGCCTTCGGTGAGATGACGCTGCCCGCACAGCCGCAAGGGCGCTGGCTATTCCTGGCTGCTGGCTCGGGCATCACGCCGCTGATGGGCCTGACGCGGGCGCTGGCCGCTCAACACATGCCGGTTGAGCTGACGCTGCTGTACTGGGTCAAGGCCCACGCCGATTTGTGCTTCCTGCAAGAGCTCCGCGCGCTGAGCACCCGCTTTGCGCAGTTCCGCCTGCAGGTCATCGTCACGCACGAGGCGCCCGCCGTGCCCG
>NZ_DCXA01000117.1:0-20725 GCF_002328915.1 Aquabacterium sp. UBA2148 | reverse complement strand
AGGGGCGCAGGGTGGGGCGGGGCGTGCGATCAGACGGCCAGCGGTGCGCAGGCATGATTGTCTCCGACCTCGTGGCCTGGGTCACCCTGGTGCCCCCGGGCGATGTGGGCGTCCAGCCAGGCCGTGACCTGCCGCGAATCACTCAGCGTGCGCAGCGCCTGGTAGGCGTCCTCGGCCTGGGGATGACGACGGCGCAGGAAGTTCAGCCACTGCTTCATGCGGCCAGCCTGGTGCCTGGGCTCGACCCGGGGCTGGATGAGTCGCCAGTAGCGGTGCACCAGCGGTTGCAAGGCATCCCAATCTGCCCAGGTGCGGCCTGCGTCACCCGGGCAGGCAGGCCAGCCCAGCTCGGCTCGCATGGCCAGTGCCAGTCCTGGGTCGGCCACCATGCCGCGCCCCAGCATGATGGCGCTGCAGCCGCTCTCGCTCAGGCAGCGCCTGGCGTCGTCCACCGTCCAGATTTCGCCATTGGCCACCACCGGGATGCCAACGGCTTCGCGCACGTGGGCGATGCGGTCCCAGTAGGCAGGCGGGCGGTAGCCATGCGCTTTGGTGCGGCCATGCACGACCAGCTCGTTGGCACCTGCGGCTTCGATGGCTCGGGCGTTGTCCTCGGCGAGCGCGTCGTCGTCAAAGCCCAGGCGCATCTTGGCCGAGACCACGGTGTGCGCTGGCACAGCCTCGCGGACGGCTTTGACCACGCGGTGCACGTGCTCGGGGTCCTGCAGCAGCGCCGCGCCCCCGCCGTGGCGGTTGACCACCTTGGCGGGGCAGCCGAAATTCAGGTCGACACCGGGTGAACCCAGCTCCACCAGGCGCGCCGCGTTGTCGGCCATGCAAGCCGCATCCGAGCCCAGCAGCTGACCTCGCACGGGGGTGCCAGCGGGGGTGCGAGCGCCGAATTCGAGCTCCGGCATGATCCGGCGAAAGGCGCGTTCGGGTAAAAGGCGCTCGGTCACGCGGATGAACTCGGACACGCAGCGGTCCACGCCTCCAGCTCGCGTGAGGATGTCACGCAGGGGCGCGTCAAGCAGGCCTTCCATGGGCGCGAGCAGGATCTGCATGGGGTTTGAAGCGGGACAATGAGCACCAGTCGAAGGGCGCCAGTGTACGCACCCACCGAGCCGCGTGCCTTGGGCTTCAGTCGGTGCCAATTTCCGCCGATATCCCCGAATCAGATTGCCTGCAGTTGCCATGATCACCGCCACCGAATTGCCCACCATCGACGCTGTGCTGCAGGAGCTCGACAGGGCGCGCCGCAACGGCCCCCTGCAACACATCGTCATCCCGCCTTGCCCCGAGTTGCTGACGCGGCTGCAAAAGGCCATGCTGGAGGCCGAGCCCGACCTCAACGAGGTGGCCCGCATCGCCACGAGTGACGTGGCGATGTCGGCCACCCTCCTGCGTGCTGCCAACAGCCCGGCTTATTCAGCGGGTGGTGCCGCTGTTCAGACCATTGGTCAGGCCATGAACCGCCTGGGCTTGCAACGCACCGCAGCGGTCATGAAGGCCTTCCTGGCGCGTGGTGCCATGAAAGTCACTGCGCCACAACTCCAGCGCTTCTGGGAGCGATCCACCAAGCGCGCGGTGGCCATGTCTCACTTGGCAGAGCGTCTGCCGGGCATGTCGGCCGACCTGGCGCACACCTACGGTCTGTTCTGCCACGTCGGCATGCCGGTGATGGCTCAGAGCGTCAAGGGCTACCTGGGCACGATGGTCGAAGCCAGTGCGCGCATCGACCGCTCATACGTTCAGACCGAGAACGCCAATCACCGCACCGACCATGCCGTGGTGGGGGCGCTCGTTGCCCGCCTTTGGCGCCTCGCACCTTCGGTGACGGCCGCCATTCGCCTTCACCATGACCTGGAAGCGCTCGGCGAGCGCAGCGCCGATCCGGACGTCAATGCCTTGGTTTCGGTTGGCCTGCTCGCCGAGTGGTTGATGCGCCGTCACGAAGCGCTCGATCCGGATGCGGACTGGGTTGTCCATGGTGCAACGGCGATGGGTTGGCTGCACATCAACGAAGACGACCTGCACACGTGGTTCGAGGAACTGCAGGAAGCCTTTGACGCCGTCTGACGTCGCTTGATTGATTGATTTTCCTGCCCTGGGTTGGGGAGCCGATAAGATCCGGTTCTTCAAAGAACCAGGGAGAAAACAAGGTGGCATCCAGCCTGCTCATCCTCCTCGATGACATCGCGACCGTGCTCGACGATGTCGCACTGATGTCCAAAGTTGCTGCCAAGAAGACGGCAGGCGTGCTGGGCGACGACCTTGCCCTCAATGCTCAGCAGGTCTCTGGCATCCGGGCCGAACGCGAGCTGCCCGTGGTCTGGGCCGTTGCCAAGGGCTCGTTTCGCAACAAGCTGATCCTGGTGCCATCGGCCCTGGGCATCAGCCTGGTGGCGCCCTGGGCCATCACGCCTTTGCTGATGGCTGGCGGGGCATTCCTGTGCTTCGAGGGGGCCGAGAAGAT
The DNA here is from genome assembly GCF_002328915.1 of Aquabacterium sp. UBA2148. Taxonomy (NCBI): domain Bacteria; kingdom Pseudomonadati; phylum Pseudomonadota; class Betaproteobacteria; order Burkholderiales; family Sphaerotilaceae; genus Aquabacterium; species Aquabacterium sp. UBA2148. The sequence goes on along the minus strand of NZ_DCXA01000117.1, from coordinate 18,249 downwards.
CCTTCACCCCCTGTTGCATCGCGACGAGGAGGCCGCGCATCACGTCGCGCTGACGCAAGCCGTTGCCAACGAGCAGGTGGACATGGTGGCCTTCGAGCGCGAGAAAATCCAGGGCGCGGTGCGAACCGACTTCATCCTCTCGGCCGAAATCGTTGTCATCACTTTGGGCACCGTGGCCCTGGCACCGTTGACTCAGCAGGTGCTGGTGGTCGGTGGCGTGGCCCTGGCCATGACCGTTGGGGTCTATGGCCTGGTGGCGGCCATCGTCAAGATGGACGACGCCGGCTTGCACCTGAGTCAGCGCTCGAATGGCGCGGCACAACTCGTAGGCCGAGGCCTGCTCGCCACCGCCCCGCGCCTCATGAAGGCCCTGTCGGTGGTGGGCACTGCGGCCATGTTCCTGGTTGGTGGAAGCATCCTTTTGCACGGCGTGCCGGGAGTGCACGACTGGGTGCACTCCCTGCAGCACAGCGTGGCAGAGTGGCCCACGGTGGGCGGGGCGATGAGCGGGCTGGTGCCATTGCTGACCGACGGCCTGGGTGGCTTCGCCGCGGGTGTTGTGCTCGCAGCGGTGGCAACAGCCGTGACGTCCCTCTGGCGACGCCTGCGTCCTTGAAGCGTTCAGGCTGATGCCTGTGCCCGCTGGCGACGAGCCGTCAGGCAAAGGCCCACCAGGCCGACACCCAGCATCGCGAAGGCCGACGGCTCTGGCACAGCAGAGGTCTGAACCATGGCGATCACGGGCCCAAGGTCCCAACCCAGGTACGTTGTGTTCGCGACCCTGCCGTCGATGACGTCGGCCAGGCTGTGCCCTGCCAGGTCGCCATCAAAACGGAGCTGATCGGTGCGCAGGTAAGTCAGGTCGAAATTGAACACCTGAACCGTGTTGTCGCCTTCCAGGAAGTACAGGTTGCCTTCTTCGTAACCGATCAGGTTGCCCACCTTGCTCAGCAAGGTGCTGCCCTGCCAGCCGCTCGGGCCGGTCGTGAAGCTGGTCTTGGTGGAGTTGAACTCCAGCGTGCCTGTTGGGTAGTTGTAGTAGCTCAGGCTGCCATCGGCATCGAGCCACAGAGAGTTGTCATCGCCCATGGCCAGCAGATTGTTGTTGCCGATGAGCGATTGACCTGCCTGCGGCCCGTTCACCAGCGTGAGCGGGAAGCTGGAGCGCGAGACGGTGTTGGTGGAGTTGTCCGAGTAAAAGTCGAACCAGTAGTTGACGCTGTTGACCGATGGGTTGATGAAGTTGATGTCCCAGTCTTCGACGAAGTCGCGGGCGCGGGTCCCCAAGCCGAGCCCCCGCACGGTGATGCACACAGACGGTACTTCCAATGTCCCGTTCACTTCATGGCCCCTGTGCTCAGCCTGCGCTGGCCGCTGAGTTTGCTGGATCGGCTCAACAGCCACCGTGACGCGGACCTGGCTGAGCAACTGGAGCACCAAGCCGAACAAATCCTGTCGTCGATGCAGGCGAGGGACCCCCTGCTGCCGCAGTTGCGCCATCACATCCTGCACTGCCTGCACGAAGGAGAGTTGGACTTCGCTGCCGTGGCCCGTCGCATGGGCGTGGGCGAGCGAACCCTTTACCGCCAAATGCACGACCGAGGCATCCGCTTCAAGGCCGAACTCAACCAGATCCGCTTCGACATGGCGCGTCAATACTTGGCTGATCGAGCGCTGTCGCTGATGGAGATCGCGCTGCTGTTGGGATACACCGATCAGAGCGTGTTCACCCGGGCGTTTCGCACCTGGTCCGGCATGACACCTCAGCAGTTCCGTCGTGGGGTGACGGCTGTGTCCAGGCGCTGAGTGAAGTGTCCTCAGGCGTTGGTCGCCACGGGCAACCAGCGCGACAGCAACAGGGCCAGGGCTTCGCGGTCGAAAGGCTTGGTGAGGTAGTCGTCCATGCCATTGGCCAGACAGACCTCTCGGTCACCGCTGAGGGCGTGCGCTGTCAGCGCGATGACCGGTGTGCGCTCGCGCGCGGTGTCAGCGGCTTCCATCTGCCTGATGCGGCGAGCGGCCTCATAGCCATCCATCACCGGCATTTCGCAGTCCATCAGCACGACATCGAAAGCATTTTGACCAAACAGGGCCAGGGCATCCTCGCCGTTGCGGGCGTGCTGACAGCTCACCCCCAGGCTCTCCAGCGTCATCGTGGCGATGAAGGCGTTGACTTCGTTGTCTTCGACCAGCAGCACCTCGCCCTGCAGTCGCAACTCGGCCAGCGCAGGAGGTTGCGTGTCGGCAAAACCCTCACCACCTTGCAGCCGTTCCGCTTCGCTCAAGGCTTCGGTGCTGTAAGGCATGTCCACCGAGATCTCGAAGGTCGTGCCAATGCCCAGCACGCTGCGCACGGAGATGTCGCCACCCATCTCGTCCACGATCTGCTTGCAGATCGCCAGGCCCAGGCCCGTGCCGCCATAGCTGCGGTTGCTACCGGACTCGACCTGGTAGAAGGGCTGAAAGAGTTTGTCGATCGAGTCGGGCGGGATGCCCACGCCGGTGTCGGACACGTCCAGCGTGACGCGTGCCATCTCGGAGCCGATTTTGCGCACCGACAGGCTCAACAGCACTTCGCCGCACTGCGTGAACTTGACGGCGTTGCTCACGAGGTTGAGCAAGACCTGGCGCATCTTGCCTTCGTCGCCAGTCAGGCTGCGGATGTCGGCAGGCACGTGGTGGCAGTCGCGGCGAATGCCGATGCCCTTTTGTTCTGCGGTGGCCTGGAAAGCGTGCGCGACGCTGCTGATCATGCTCAGCGGATCGAATGGGGTGGGGGACAGGCGAACCTTGTGCGCATCGAGTTTGGAGTAATCCAGGATCTCGTTGAGCAGGTGCATCAGGTTGCGAGCGGAGTCTCGGGCCGATTTGACGAACAGGCGATCACGTTCCGACAAGTGTTCATCGTTGAGCATGCTCAGCGCACCGATGACCCCATTCATCGGGGTGCGGATCTCGTGGCTCATGTTGGCCAGGAAAGCCGTCTTGGCCCGGCTGGCAGACTCGGCCTGCTCTTTGGTGCGACGCAACTCGGCGATGTGGTTCTTGCGCTTGGACTGCAGGAACAGCTTGCGCTCACGGGCCAGCGAAAAACGGTAGAGGCAATAGCCCAGTGCATTGGCTGCAACCAGGTGCACCACCATGCGTTGAAAGCCTGCGCCGTGAGCCTGAGGTTGTTGGTAGGCGAATGCCAGGGCCAGCATGCCAATGCCTGACGCGATCAGGAGCGTGGGGCCTGCGGTCAGCCGGGCAAAGCCATACACCATCACCGTGGCGAACACCGTGGCCGATGTCAGGCCCCACAGCAGGCTCATCGGGTCGTCCTGCCAATGACCGGTGGTGATGATCATGTTGCTCAGCAGGCAGACCAGGCCGACGATGGCAACGAAAGCGGCTGTGTAGTGGCGGGTGAAAAAAGCCTTGTTCAGCCGGGTGGCAGAGCCGAACAACAAGAGCCCGCAAGACAAACCCAGTCGGCCCAGTTGCACCTGGTCGGTCACCTGGCGGTGGCCGGTCAGCAAGTCGAAGCTGAAAAAGACCAGGAAATAAACCGCTGCGACCATCGACGACACGAACAGGAAACGCGTGCCGTAGGAGCGATATGCCACCTGGAATTCGGTTTCCAGGGAGGCGTTCGAAAACCCTCGGTTACCCAGGGTGCGCAACATGTTCTGCATGGTTGCTCTGACGGGCCCCATATCACCTCTGCGCTGGGTGGTGTTGAGCCTCCCCCCAAAATGGGGGAGGTGATTGGGGCCCCATTATTCCCCTTTTCAAGTGGTGCAATGCAGGCATCACTGGGCCAAACCGACGCCTTTTTCTCGCAGTTGGTCGGTTTGCGGCCAAACTGTCGCAAATTGGCCCGATCTTTGGCCGCACTCCTGACCCAGGTCAAAAGGGTCAGCTCAGGGATTCGCTGAATTCGGGCTGGTCCACGACGGACAGGGGCACGCAGAATTTGCGCTCGGCCCGCTCGAAGTCGATGTCGAAGTCCGGGTGCAGGGTTTCGGCCATGAAGCCGTAGAGGGGGCAGGCCGCAGCAATCCAGCGCGCATCGGCCTGGGTGATGTCCATGTAGAACAGCGTGACTGGCACACCCGGCTGCGCGGAGGTGACGACCTTTTCGCCGCCGAACACGTCCTGAAACTGCATGGCGTGATACATGCGGTCGATCGGCGCGCGACCAATCAGCAACGAGTAATCAATGCCCACCCGGTGGCTGATCTCGAAGGCGGCTTTGACCAGGGCGGGCAGCACCATCCGGCCCTCGGGGCCGTTGCGCACCGTCATTCGGCCAGCTTCCAGCAAGTGTTTGCCCCGCAAGCGTTCTGGCAGCGCGAGTTCGGTCTCGAAGCGCAGCGGCTGGTTGAGGTTGGTTTGCAAGCGCAGCGCGCCCACCACCTCACCACTGTCCTTGGACTCGGCCATCAAGATCAGGACGTCTTCGCGCAGGTCTTCGGGTTCGGGCTTTGAAAGCGTCAGCCGGGTCACCAGGTCGGGCTGGTGGCGCCCGTATGCCTGAGCGCGCTGCAGGCAGACCTTTTCAATGTCGTCCTGGCCATTGGCCAGTCGGATGGTGAAGGGCAGCAGCTGCGTTTCGGAGATCTGGTGACTGTAGGGACGGTCGAGCCTGACAGTGGGCCTGGACATGAACAACACCTCTCAAGACCGGTGACGAACCCGCTGCTGCGGGGGATTCCCCGGCAAACAGCAACCCGCATGAAACCTGGGCAGCCACTGAGGTTGCATGCTTCCTCGTGGCTTCACACATTCTTACAGTGTCAACAGCTTAAGTGACAAAGGGTGTAAAAGCGTGAGGTTCTAACGGTTTTTGTGTTGTAAACGTGCTTTGAGTGCGCGTCCGGCTCTATCAGATCGGGGGAGATGCGGGGAGGGTATTGCTGGATTGGGGTGGCGTCACGGGTGTGTTGCGCCGCACCGGGGGCAGAGCGCAGGGTGTTGATTCTTACACCCGCATGAATAGGTATCTTTGGCTTACATGGTATCGATCGCGAATCCCCCAAGGGATGGCAATATCGCGAGACGGGGCAGGTTCACGCCTGCACCCGACATCAATCTAAAAGTTTCAGGTGGGTCAGCATGTTCAAACGAAGTCTGGGGCTCGATGCCATCCGACTGATTGCTTGCATCATGGTGGTGGTCTTCCACGCATCGAAAACGGCGTCCACGCCCAGGTATTTCGGGCCGCAAGGGCACGACTGGCTGTTCGAGGTCGAGCACATCCGAATGCCCCTGTTTTTTGTGCTCAGCGGCTACCTCATGTCGACGCTGTACCTGCGGCGTGCCTCAGGCGGCGCGCTGGCCGCAGATTTCCTGCTCAAACGAGCCAAGAAAATCTTCCCCCTTTACTGGCTGGCGCTGGGCATCATGAGCGTGGCGACGATCGTGGTCGTCGGCTCTCTGCCTTTTGACGACACCGCAGGTGTGATCAAGACCCTGCTGCTGTTGCCCCAAGATCCCAGTGAGGTCGGTGGAACGGGTGCGCCCATTGTTTACCCGGCCTGGGTGCTTCAATACGAGATCCTGGCCTACGGGCTGGTGGCCCTGTCCATGTGCAGTCGGCTCCTGCTTGGCGGCTTTTTGTGGTTCTGGCCCGCGATCTACGTGATCGGTGCGGGCAGTGACACGTGGTTGTTGTCGTTCCTTGGTTCTCAGTGGCTGCTGATTTTCTGGTTCGGCGTCGTGCTGGGTCAGTTCCTGGGGGGCGTGGAGGTTCGGCGGGATGTGGCGTTCCTGTGGGCCTTTGCCTGGTTTGTCGTGGCCCTGGTGGCCAGGCAGGAGGGCCTCATCGACAAAGTGACCGAGGAATTGACGTTCGGGCTGGCCTTTTGTGGCTTGATCCTTGCCGTCCGGTCGCTCAGCTACATGGGTGTTCAACGCCGGTTGGCTGCGGTCGTGAGAACGGGTTCTGACGCCTCTTACGCTACTTTTTTGTTTCACATCGGTGTGGTCAGTGCTGGTTGCCGCATCGTGCAGGCGTGCGGGCTGGCTGGGACCGCGGGGCACATCGTCAGCGTTCTGCTTTGCCTGGTCGTCTCGCTGGCCTTGGGGGTGTGGGTCAATCGACACATCGAGCCCCGCATCGCTCACTTGCTCAATCGCAGGGCGACCGAGGCCCCTGTTGCAACACCCTCAGGCAACGTGTGATCGTCAGGGTTTGAGTTGCTGGTGCAGCGCCACCAACTCCTGGCTGAGTTTGTGGCGGGCATCCAGGTGGATCATCGGCCGTGACAATTGGTGGGATTCTTTGATCTTGACCGAGGCACTCAGGTAGGGCTGCAGCACCGGCAGGCCTTCGTCGATCAATTCCTGAACCAGTTTTTGAGGCAGCGTGGCCCTTGGTTGAAATTGGTTGACCACGATGCCGGAAACCTTCAACTCCTCGTTGTGGTCGGCGCGAATTTCCTGGACGTTGTCCAGCAGGGTGTACAGCGCCCGGCGCGAAAAGTCATCGCAATCAAAGGGAATCAGGCAACCTTGCGCCGCAATCAGAGCCGAGCGCGTGTAGAAATTCAAGGCCGGCGGGGTATCGACGTAAATTCTGTCGTACGTCTGGCCGATTTCCTCCAGCGCGTCCCTGAGCTTGTAGATTTTGTAGCGGGACTCGAGTTTGGCGTGCAACTCGTCCAGCGAGGGGTGCGAGGGCAGCAGGTCGAGGTTTTCCCAAGGCGTGGCGACGATGTGGCCATGGATGTCGCTGAGCTTGGCCGTGAAGCGCAGCGTCTGCTCGAAGAAGGCCGCGGCGCTGTGGCTGGCGTCCTCCGCGGGCGACCCCATCAGGTAGTGGCTGGAGTTGCCCTGCGGGTCGAGGTCGACCAGCAGCGTGCGAAGGCCTTCGGCGGCGCTGATGGCGGCCAGGTTGCAGGCGATCGTCGACTTGCCGACGCCACCCTTCTGGTTGAAAACGACGTAGCGCATGGTGACCTGCCCCTCCGCAAAATGGTTGCCTGGGTGGCATTGTGCACCGCAACAAGTGCGAAGCCGGCCGTCTCTCTGGCGAGACAGGCCGGCTTCGGTTTGGGTGCACCCGGCAGGCGGCGCGCGCCGCTCAACGCCCGGCTTCGGGCAGCTCGATCTTGACTTCCAGCACCTCGAGGTCGCCCTGGCGTTCCATGGCCACCTTGATGTCGTCCGGGTTGATGGAGACGTACTTGGAAATCACGGCCACCAGTTCCTTTTGCAGGTCGGGCAGGTAGCTGGGGCTGTGGCTGCGGCCGTTGCGCTCGTGCGCCAGGATCAGCTGCAGGCGCTCCTTGGCGACCGAGGCCGTCTGCTTCTTTTCACCGAGGAAGAAGGAGAGGAATCCCATGGTGTTCACTTGCCTCCGAACAGGCGCTTGAAGAAGCCGGGCTTTTCGGCGTCGATGAAGCGCAGGGGTTTGTCCTGGCCCAGGAACCGGTCGATGACGTCGCTGTAGGCCTCGGCCACGTCGGTGCCCTTCATGTGGATGGTCGGGATGCCCTGGTTGGAGGCGTTGAGCACGGTCTCCGATTCGGGGATCACGCCAATGAGCTTGACCTTGAGGATGTCATAGACGTCGTCCAGGGACAGCATCTGCCCGCCTTCGACCCGGTTGGGGTTGTAGCGGGTGATCAGCAGGTGCTCCTTGATGGGCTCGCCGCCTTCTTGGGCGCGCTTGGTCTTGCTGCTGAGCATGCCCAGGATGCGGTCGGAGTCGCGCACCGAGGACACCTCGGGGTTGGTCACCACCACGGCCTCGTCGGCGAAGTGCATGGCCATGAGCGCACCGGTTTCGATGCCGGCCGGCGAGTCGCAGACGACGTACTCGAAGCCCATGTCACCCAGGTCCTTGAGGACCTTCTCGACGCCTTCTTGCGTCAGGGCTTCCTTGTCACGCGTTTGCGAGGCGGCCAGGATGAACAGGTTCTCGCACTGCTTGTCCTTGATGAGGGCCTGGTTGAGGTTGGCCTCGCCATGGATGACGTTGATGAGGTCGTAGACCACGCGGCGCTCGCAACCCATGATGAGGTCGAGGTTGCGCAGGCCGACGTCGAAGTCGATGACGGCCGTCTTGTGGCCGCGCAGGGCCAGGCCCGAGGCGAAGGAGGCGCTGGTGGTCGTCTTGCCAACGCCCCCTTTGCCGGAGGTCACGACGATGATCTTGGCCATGGGAGGGCGGTCCTTTCAGTGAATCAGGAAGAGATCGGTTCGAACACCAGGCGCTCGCCATCGAGGCGGATCTGCGCTGGCTTGCCGCGCACGTTGTCGGGCAGCGGGTTGTCGGTGGTGCGGTAGGTGCCGGCGATGGACAGCAATTCGGGCTCCATCACGGTGGCGAAGATGCGGGCCTGGCGGTTGCCCTTGGCGCCCGCGATGGCCTTGCCACGCAGCGGCGCGTAGACGTGGATGCTGCCGTCGGCGATGACCTCGGCGCCGTGGTTGACCACCGCGGTGATGACCAGGTCGCCGCCCTTGGCGTAGAACTGCTGGCCCGAGCGCAGCGGCTTGTCGAGCACCACGGTGCTGGCGGCCACGGGCACTTCGACTTCGACGGGCACCTCGACGCGCACCTCGCGGATGACCTCGCGCACCACCTCGACGGTTTCGACGCGGGCGGGCGAGGCCACGCTGTCGGGCGCTTCAACCAGGCCAGCAGCGCGGGCGGCTTCACCCTGCTTGCGGGTGGCACCTCGCACGGCGATCGGCTTGAGTTTGTACTGGCCCAGCAATGTGATCAGGGCCGGGAAGTCGATGGCGACATCGAGGCTGGCCAGGTGGGTCAGGTCGATGACCAGGGGCTCACCGTCGAACAGGTCGGGTGTGGCGCCAAAGCGGTCTTGCAGGGCTTGGGCCAGCGTCGTCAGGTTGCCGGTTTTCAGCAGGAAGGCTTCCAGCGTCAGCGAAGCGCTCTTGAGGTCGAACAAGGCGGAAGCGTTGGCGGCAGGGGCGTTCATGAACAGCGGCGCTGGTAAAGCGTGAAGTTTAAGGCAGCGCAAGGGTGCTTCCGGGCCGCGGTCATGCCTTCGCCCTGATACTTGGACTCAGGGCGGACCCTGGGGTTGGAGGGGCAGGCCGCCATCGAGAAAGGACGAGGCAAGGCATGGTGGGGCTCGAATCGTTATCGGGCGTGCAGACGGGTTTGATCGTGGCTTTGGGCGCAGGTCTGCTGATCGGCGTTGAGCGCGAGCGTCGCAAGGGGCAGGGAGCCGATCGGCACTCGGCCGGTTTGCGCACCTTTCTGGTGGCGGCTTTGGCCGGGGCGGTCGGCCAGGTGCTGTCGCCAGTGGTGGCTGCGGTGGTGCTGGTGGCGGTGTCCGGGTTGGCGGGTCTGTCCTACTGGCGTTCGCGGTCCGACGACCCTGGCTTGACCACGGAGTTGGCCTTGATCGTGACGACACTCATCGGGATGCTGTCGGTGACGCAGCCGGAACTGGCGGCCGCGTTGGCGGTGGTGCTGGCCGGGGTGCTCGCCCTGAAGGCTCGCCTGCACCGTTTCGCGACCGACTGGCTCAGCGAAGCCGAGTTGCACGATGGCTTGCTGCTGTCTGCGCTGGCTTTGGTGTTGCTGCCCCTGTTGCCCGCAGAGCCGATCAGCTGGCTGGGGCACCTTTCGCCTCGGCGGGTGCTCATGCTGGTGGTGGTGATCCTGACGATGCAGGCCGCATCGCACTTGGCACAGCGGCTGTTGGGGCCGCGCGCGGGGGGGGCGATGGCGGGGCTGCTGGGCGGCTTCGTCTCCAGCACGGCAACCATCAGCGCTTTGGGCAGCCAGGTGCGCAGCGGCGAGGTGCCGCTCAGGCTGGCCTGGTGTGGCGGGGTGCTGTCCACGGCGGCGACCTGGTTGCAGGCCTGGTTGATCGGCGCGGTGCTGGCGCCGAACCATGTGTTCGAGATGGCAAGCCTGGCGCTGATGGGGACTGCGGTGCCTTGTGTGATCGGGCTGGCTCTTTGGCGACGCCAGTCGGGGGGCGCGTTGCTGCAGGCGAGCATGGACGGGCCAGTGCTGCGCTTGAAAGAGGCGCTGCAGGTCAGCGGCTTGCTGGTGCTCGGAGCACTGCTGGTGCAATGGGCCCACGCCTGGAGCCACACGGGCTTGTTGATCGGGGTGGCGATCGCGGCCATTGCCGATGCGCACGCGCCCGTGGCTGCGCTTTGGGGCATGCGCGATGGTGGCGGGCTGTCTGCCGACGAGCTGCTGCATGGCACGCTGGTGGCCATCAGCGTGAACGCCGGCACGCGCACCATCGCTGCCTGGGCGGCAGGGGGCGCGCGTTACGCGACGGGCATCGGTGCGGCTTTCGCTTTGAGCTTGGCCGTGGTCTGGGGTTGGGACGCGCTCACACCCTGAGCCGGGGCTGTGGCGTTGGTTCTGGCTGCCCTCAGCGCGGTTTGGGCTTTTTGCGCGCAGGCCCGGTGCCGGCACGCGGCGGCAGCCCGGTGTGCTGCGTGAGCACCTGGCCTGGTTTGGGCCTGCGCGAGCTGACCTGCGGCAGGTCGCGCGGGTCGTGTTCTGCCTGCTTGCCCCCGCGTCGCGAAGGCGCAGGTTCGTTCGACCCGCCGCGCGCCACGCGCCCCACCGTCACCACCGATGTCTTCGTGCCCGCCTTGGTGGAGTTCTTGCGCCGAGCGCTCTCGTAGGTGCCGTCGGTGGCCGGCTGGTAGGTGGGGATCAGGTGGTGAGGGCCGTTGCCGATCAAATCGCGGCGGCCCATGGCCATCAGGGCTTCGCGCAGCAGAGGCCAGTTGTTGGGGTCGTGGTAGCGCAGGAAGGCCTTGTGCAGGCGGCGGCGCTTCTCGCCCTTGACGATGTCCACGCGCTCGCCCTTGCGCGCATCCCGGCTGATGCCCTTGAGCGTGTTCATGCCGGAGTGGTACATGGCCGTGGCCGTGGCCATGGGGCTGGGGTAGAAGGTCTGCACCTGATCGGCCTTGAAGCCGTTGCGCTTGAGCCAGATCGCCAGGTTCATCATGTCTTCGTCGGTGGTGCCCGGGTGGGCCGCGATGAAGTAGGGGATGAGGTACTGCTTCTTGCCGGCCTCGGCGCTGAACTTCTCGAACAGCTCTTTGAAGCGGTCGTAGGCGCCCATGCCGGGCTTCATCATCTTCGTCAGCGGACCTTGCTCGGTGTGCTCGGGCGCGATCTTGAGGTAGCCGCCAACGTGGTGGGTCACCAGCTCCTTGATGTACTCGGGCGAGCGCACGGCCAGGTCGTAGCGCAAGCCCGAGCCGATCAGGATCTTCTTGATGCCGGGCAGGGCGCGCGCACGGCGGTACATGCGGATCAGCGGGCCGTGGTCGGTGTTGAGGTTGGGGCAGATGTCAGGGTAGACGCACGACGGCTTGCGGCAGGCGGCCTCGATGACGGGCGACTTGCAGCCGATGCGGTACATGTTGGCGGTGGGGCCGCCCAGGTCGGAGATGACGCCGGTGAAGCCCTTGACCTGGTCGCGGATGGCCTCGATCTCGCGCAGCACCGAGCCTTCGGAACGGCTCTGGATGATGCGGCCTTCGTGCTCGGTGATGGAGCAGAAGGTGCAGCCGCCGAAGCAGCCCCGCATGATGTTCACGCTGAAGCGGATCATGTCCCAGGCGGGGATCTTGTCGTCGCCGTAGCCGGGGTGCGGGGCGCGCGCGTAGGGCAGGTCGAACACCAGGTCCATCTCGGGTGTGGTCAGCGGGATGGGCGGCGGGTTGATCCAGACCTCGCGGGCGCCGGGGCCTTCGCCGTGGCGTTGCACCAGGGCGCGCGCGTTGCCGGGGTTGGTCTCGAGGTGCAGCACGCGGTTGGCGTGGGCGTAGAGCACCGCGTCTTGCGACACGGCTTCGAAGGAAGGCAGGCGGATGACGGTGCGATCGCGCGGGGGCAGCACGAGCTTGCCGCTGCGGTGGGCGTTGGCGTCGTGGTGGCTGCTCGCGGGCGCTTCCAGCTCGTCGGCGTCCTCGTGGGCGTGGGCATGTGCCGGCGCCGCGTTTTCAGCGGGGACTTCGGCGGTGGCGACGGCTGTCAACGTTGCATCGACCGGCGCCGCCTTGCGCTGGAGCGCAGGATTGGGCACGAGCTTGATCGGCTTGACTTCGCTGCCCAGCCGATTGCCGTCGCCGCTGGGCTTGAGCGGGTCAAATGCCCCGGCGTCTTCCAGCGCGCAGCTTTGGCCCTGTTCGGCCGCCGCCTCGGACATGCCCATGTAGGGGTTGATGTGCTGGTCGATGCGGCCTGGGCGGTCGACCTCGGTGGAGTCGAGCTCGAACCAGCCCTGGGCCGTCGGGTCGTTGCGGCGGCGGATGAAGGCGGTGCCGCGCACGTCGGTGATCTGCTCGATGGGCTCGCGCGCGGCCAGGCGGTGCGCCACCTCGACGATGGCTCGCTCGGCGTTGCCATACAGCAGCAGGTCGGCCTTGCTGTCGGTGAGCACGCTGCGGCGCACCTTGTCGGACCAGTAGTCGTAGTGGGCGATGCGGCGCAACGAGGCCTCGATGCCGCCCAGCACCACCGGCACGCCAGGGAAGGCCTCGCGGCAGCGCTGCGAGTAGACGGTGGCGGCTCGGTCGGGGCGTTTGCCACCCACGCCGCCGGGGGTGTAGGCGTCGTCGCTGCGCAGTTTGCGATCAGCCGTGTAGCGGTTGATCATGGAGTCCATGTTGCCGGCCGTCACGCCCCAGAACAGGTTGGGTTTGCCCAGGGCTTTGAAGGGCTCGGCGCTGGTCCAGTCGGGCTGGGCGATGATGCCCACGCGAAAGCCCTGGTTCTCGAGAATGCGGCCGATGACGGCCATGCCGAAGCTGGGGTGGTCCACGTAAGCGTCGCCCGAGACGATGACGATGTCGCAGCTGTCCCAGCCCAGCACATCCATTTCAGTGCGGGTGGTGGGCAGGAACTTGGCCGGCCCGAAGCGCTTGGCCCAAAAGGGCTTGTAGCTGCTCAGCGGTTTGGCCTGAGGGGAGGGCGGGGCGACGGTCAGTTGGGGCATGGGGGTGACGCGGGTGGGGCGTCGGCAGACAACCCGACATTGTCGCCTGGGTGGGCGTCGAGCGGGCGTGAGGATCCCCCAGGCCAGGCGGGGTCTTGTTGGGAGTTCACCGTGTCCGCTTGACCAGTTTGATGACCGAAACCGCGATGCCCGCCCCAGGGTAGGCGGGTTGTTTTTTGTAAAGCCGATGTTTCAAGGCCCTGCGGCCCGTGCGCGTGATGGGCCTGCGCCGCACAATGTTCATGTGTCCGTTTTGCCCTAGAAAGGGGCTTTCCAACGATGATCCGTCAGCGCATCACCAGTGTCTTTGCTTCTTTCGCCGTCGCCCTGGCCGGCGTCACCCTGTCGGTGGCCCCGATCGAGTCCGAGGCCAAGCGCCTGGGCAGCGGCCGCGCCTCCGGCATGCAGCGTCAGATGCCTGCCAAGCAGGCCGACAGCTCGCCGCCGGCGCAAAACGCCACGCCCAACCAGGCCGGCAAGCCGGCTCAGGCCGCACCGGCCAACGCAGCGGCCCCCGCCGCCGCCCAGCCCGCCAAGCGCTCCTGGATGGGCCCGATCGCCGGCCTGGCCGCAGGTTTGGGTCTGGCCGCTCTGGCCAGCCACCTCGGATTTGGTGAAGAGCTCGCCAATTTCATGATGATGGCCTTGCTCGGCGTGGTGGCCATGGTTGCCATCGCCTGGGTCGCGCGCCGCATGCGTGGTGCGCAGCCGGCCGGTCCGCAACTGGCGGGTGCGGGCGCGCCCTTCCAGGGGACGCCTGCTTCGGCCGGTCTGGCCGGGGCGCAGCAGGCCATGGGCTCGTCCATGGCGCGTGAGGCGCATGGGGTCTTCGGCGGTGGTCAGGCGAACGGCGCCTCGGCTGCCGGCTTCGGCGCGGCTGCAGCTTCTGCCCGCCCTGAAGGCTTTGACGCCGATGGCTTCACCCGCATCGCCAAGATGATCTTCATCCGCCTGCAAGCCGCCAACGACGAGGCCAACCTCGACGACCTGCGCAAGTTCACCACGCCGGAGCTGTTCGCATCGCTGCGCCTGGACTTGCAGGAGCGTGGCCAGTCCGCCCAGCAAACCGATGTCATGCAGCTCGATGCCGAGCTGGTCGACACGGCCCAGGAAAACGGCCAGTGGGTGGCTTCGGTGCGCTTCAGTGGCCTGATCCGCGAGGAAGTGGGCCAGGGCGCCGAGCCGTTCAACGAACTGTGGCACCTGGTCAAACCGCTCGATGGCGGCCGCGAATGGGCGATTGCCGGCATCACGCCGCTGCAAGCCTGAGCCGTTTGACGGCATGACGCAGCGTGGCTTTGGCCACGCCCGCTCCAGCACCATTGAAAAAGCCCGTCCGGCGTGAGCCGGACGGGCTTTTGCTTTGGCGTCGTTGCTGGTTGCGACTCACCAGCCGGTGTGGGGCCGGCCGGCCATCGCAACACCGAGCCTCAGGCCTTCTTGGCCCAGGCCTGGCACCAGCCCTTGCCAGCAACCTGCTTGCCACCCAGCAGCGGGCAAACGCCCCAGGCGTCCTTGCCTTGGTAGAACTGGCAGTTGGCGCAGTTGTTGCCGGCCTTGTACTGAGGGTACTTCTTGGCGTCGACCTTGGTGGCGTCGTGCTTGTAGCCAAGGCCCACGGCGGCGGGGTCCTTTTCATCGACCTTGGCGGCCTGGGCGTGGGCACTGGTCATGCCGGTGACAGCGCCCAGGGCGGCTGCGGCCGGGACGATGGTCATGATGAATTGACGGCGACTGGTCATGGTGGGTTCTCCGTGGTGGGGGAAAAGAAAAGGCGTTGAACTGCCTTTGACGTATTTTTGTCCGGTTTGTGCTGGCCTGTCTGAGGTCAAATCAGCTTCGTTGGGGTCAAACCTGATTCAACTGACCGGAGTCTAGAAATGGCTGAAGCACAAGATCTCGGCGACGCAACGTTGCCACGTTATCGCAGCAGCGCGGCTGCCAGGATGGTGAACATCCCGGTGGCCACTTTGCGCGTGTGGGAGCGACGCTACAGCGTGGTGGGCCCCTCTCAGGCGCCCTCCGGACACCGACTGTATTCCAGCCAGGATGTCCGGCGCTTGGTGTTGATCAAGCAAATGGTGAACAAGGGCCACGCCATCAGCATGTTGGCCAGGCTGGAAACCCATCAGCTGCAAGACCTGGCCAGCGAGGCCGAGCAAGCCGAGGCAGCTGTGACGACAGGTCAGGTCATGACGCCTGTGCGCTCACCTGGCTCGGCCAGCGCCGAGGAGGTGCGGCTGCTGCTGGTGGGGCATGGTGCGGGCGCCCGCTGGACGGAGTCCCTGCGTGGCCTGCAGGGCGTGCGGGTGATCGGTGCGTTGGACGAGAGCGCGGCTTCGGAGATGGCCGCTCAGCAAATGAGGGCCGACCTGATCCTGGCGGACCTCGGCTCTGTGCACATGGAGTCGGTGGACTGGCTGGGGCGGCTGATGCGGCACGTGGGCGCCAGGCAGATGATCGTCATCCACGGTTTTGCCAACTCTCAGGTGCTCGAGGCCTTGCGGGCGCGGGCGGCGGTTTTGCGGCGCTCGCCGCTGCACCCGGATGAATTCAGGCAGACCGTCCTGGAGGCGGTGCGGGGGTGGTTCAGCGTGGGCCAGGCCCTGCAAGCCTTGCCTGACCCGGCGCCTGCGCCGCGTTTTGACAGCGCTGACCTGGTCACGCTGATTGCCCAGATGCCGAAGGTGGCCTGCGAATGCCCCAAGCACCTGGCCGAACTCATCACCTTGCTGGGGCAGTTCGAGACCTACAGCGCCGATTGCGAGAGCCGCCAACCGGCGGACGTGGCCTTGCACGCCTACCTCTACCGCATCGCTGGCCACGCCCGGGCCATGATGGAGGAGGCTTTGGCGACCGTGGCCATCGCAGAAGGCGTGAGCCTGCCGAGGTCGGCATGAGCAACGCCTTCGATCCGCGCGGGCTGGTGCTCGTCATCGGTGCCAGCGGTGGGCTGGGACGGGCCTTTGTGGACGCGGCGGCGCAGCGTTGGCCGCAGGCCGAGGTCATGGCCTTGTCGCGCCAGTCAACACCTGCGCTCGACTTGCTGGACGAGGGCTCCATCGCTGCCAGCGCGCAAGCGGTGAAGGCTCACCTTCAGGCCAGCGAACGCTCGCTGCAGTTGGTGATCGACGCCACAGGCTGGCTGCACGGACAGGGCTGGATGCCCGAAAAAAGCTGGCGCCAGCTGGACCCGGCTCACCTGGCCCACCAGTTCGCGGTCAACGCCACCGGGCCCGCGCTGCTGATGAAGCACTTCCTGCCGCTGTTGCCCAGGCAGCAGCGAGCGGTGTTCGCGACCTTGTCTGCCAAGGTGGGCAGCATCGGCGACAACCGGCTGGGAGGTTGGTGGGGCTACCGCGCTGCCAAGGCCGCGCTCAACCAGTTCGTGCGCACGGCAGCCATCGAGCTCGCTCGAAGCCACCCGCAGGCCATTTGCGTGGCCCTGCACCCGGGCACGGTCGACACGGCGCTGTCGCAGCCCTTCTCGCACACAGGCCTGACGGTGCGCTCGCCAGCCGGGGCGGCCGAGCGCTTGCTGGAGGTCATCGACGGCCTGGGCGCCGGGCACACGGGCGGGTTCCTGGACCACACCGGCGAGCCCTTGCCTTGGTGATCAGCCTGCGCCCGCTGCGACGGGGGCAGTTTCGCCATCGTCCTCTTCGATGAGGAAGCCACCACTTTGGTGTGCCCAAAGGCGCGCGTACAAGCCGCCCTTGGCCAGCAGCGAGGCGTGGTCGCCCTCTTCGACGATGCGGCCCTGGTCCATGACGATGAGGCGGTCCATGGCCGCGATGGTGGACAGGCGGTGCGCCACGGCCACCACGGTCTTGCCCTCCATGAGCTTGTAGAGGCTGCCCTGGATGGCGGCCTCGACCTCGGAGTCGAGCGCGCTGGTGGCCTCGTCGAGCAGCAGGATGGGCGCGTCCTTGAGCATGACGCGGGCGATGGCGATGCGCTGGCGTTGCCCGCCGGAGAGCTTGACGCCGCGCTCGCCCACGTGGGCCTCGAAGCCGTGACGGCCGTGTGGGTCGGTCAGCGTGTGGATGAAGTCGATCGCTTCGGCGCGTTCGGCCGCGCGCACCATGTCGGCGTCGCTGGCGTCGGGGCGGCCGTAGAGGATGTTGTCGCGCACCGAGCGGTGCAGCAGCGAGGTGTCCTGCGTGACCATGCCGACCTGGGCGCGCACGCTGTCTTGCTGCACCTTGGAGATGTCCTGCCCGTCGATCTGCACGCGGCCCGACTCGACATCGTAGAAGCGCAGCAGCAGGTTGAGGATGGTGGTCT
Organism: Aquabacterium sp. UBA2148; assembly: GCF_002328915.1. Taxonomy (NCBI): domain Bacteria; kingdom Pseudomonadati; phylum Pseudomonadota; class Betaproteobacteria; order Burkholderiales; family Sphaerotilaceae; genus Aquabacterium; species Aquabacterium sp. UBA2148. The sequence goes on along the minus strand of NZ_DCXA01000117.1, from coordinate 1,012 downwards.
TGCCCGCGCCGGAGCGGCCGACCAGGCCGATCTTTTCGCCGGGGCGGATGCGCAGGTTCAATCCGTCGATGACGGTGCGCTGGCCGCCGTAGCTGAAGCGCACGTTGTCGAAGTGCACCTCGCCTTGGCTCACCTTCAGCGCGGGTGCGCCGGGGCGGTCGAGCACGGTGTGGGGCTTGGACAGCGTGTTGATGCCGTCCTGCACGGTGCCGATGTGCTCGAACAGCGAGGCCATCTCCCACATCATCCAGTGCGAGATGCCGTTCAGGCGCAGGGCCATGGCGGTGGCCGCCGCCACGCCGCCGATGCCCACCTGCCCCTGCGTCCACAGCCACAGGGCCATGCCCGAGGTCGAGAGGATGAGCAGCATGCTCAGCGTGTGGTTGACCACCTCGAAGCCCGTGACCAGGCGCATCTGGCCGTGCACTGTCTTCATGAAGTCCTGCATGGCCGAGCGGGCGTAGCCGGCCTCGCGGTTGGCGTGCGAGAACAGCTTGACGGTGGTGATGTTGGTGTAGGCGTCGGTGACGCGGCCGGTCATCAGCGAGCGGGCGTCGGCCTGGCTGCGAGCGGCGCGGCTCAGGCGCGGCACGAACCAGCGCACGGCCAGGGCATAGAGCCCCAGCCAGCTCAGGAAGGGTGCCATCAGCAGCAGGTCGAAGCCGCCGACCACGGCCGTCATCGTGAAGAAGTAGATGACGACGAAGACGAGGATGTCACCCAGGATGAAACAGGTGTCGCGCACGGCCAGCGCGGTCTGCATGACCTTGGCGGCCACGCGGCCGGCGAACTCGTCCTGATAAAAGCTCAGGCTCTGGCTGAGCATCAGGCGGTGAAAGACCCAGCGCAGGCGCATGGGGAAGTTGCCAGCCAGCGTCTGGTGCTTGAGCGTGGTGTGCAGCCAGACGATCAGCGGGCTGGCCATGAGGATCGCGGCCAGGGCCAGCAGGTGGCCTTCGGTGTTCTCCCAGAACTTGCCTGGCGGCACGTTCGAGAGCCGCTCGACGATGCC
>NZ_DCXA01000005.1:535-6523 GCF_002328915.1 Aquabacterium sp. UBA2148 | reverse complement strand
CACGTGCGGCTTGGTCCGCTCGAACTTACCTTTTGCCATGTTTGTCGCTCCTAGCGATCCTGAAATAGGAAGAGAAGGGGAAAGGGGGGGTGTGGTGCCCATGGGCAGGATCGAACTGCCGACCTCCCCCTTACCAAGGGGGTGCTCTACCACTGAGCCACATGGGCATCGACACGGGTATGGGATCGGGTGATGAACCCAAACCCGTGTCGACCTGACACAGCCTCCGCCATTCCGGCGAAGACCGCGATGGTATCACGCTGACGATGACAGAACCTTGACCACTTGGAGCGGGAGACGGGAATCGAACCCGCGTCATTAGCTTGGAAGGCTAAGGTTCTACCATTGAACTACTCCCGCTCGGGAGTCATTCCGCTGCCCGCACATGCCGCACATGCACGTTGCATGGCGTCCTGATGCGTTCAGCAAAGCAGGTTTGCCTGGTGGAGGAGGCTGGATTCGAACCAGCGTAGGCGTAAGCCAACAGATTTACAGTCTGCCCCCTTTAGCCACTCGGGCACCCCTCCAAGGCAAGCCCTAGACTTTAGCACAGCCGATCAAGCATTCGCAAGCGCCGTGGTGAAAAATCACGCTGAGGCTGCGGCGCCACGGAAACAGCCGTGGCCTCCCGCAGCTTGTGCTCAGGACACCACAGGCGTGGCTGCGGCAGTGTGGTGTGTGCGGCGCACGGCCGGCGCTTCGACCAGGTGCCACGAAGCCCAAGCCATGGCGGCAATCAGCACCGCCGCCAGCAGGGCCACGGGCCAGGGCGCGAGCTCGAACGCACCCAGGCTCACCAGGGCCTGGATGATCGGGAAGTGCCACAGGTAGATGCCGTACGACAGGTCGTATCGCAGCTCGAGCAAGGGCTGCGGGCGCACGCCAACGGCGAGCCAGCTCACGAACGCCGCCAGGCAGCATGGCACCAGCACGTCGGGCCAATCGGCGCCTGCGGTGCGGGGCCCGTCCAACCAGGTCAGGCAGATCAAGGCCAACAAGCCTCCCAGGCCCCACGCCCAGCCCCAACGGGCCACGCGCTCGCGCTCACTCCAGGCCCAGGCACCGGCCAGGAAGTACATGAGCTGCCCCGGCATCTGCTTGGCAATCTCGTGACCGACTGGGCGCCCCGTCTGCACGGCCCAATCGGTGAAGAAAGTCCACCAGCAAGCCGACAGCACATAGCCGGCCAACAAGACCGGCGTGGCACCCCAACGCCTGACAGCGCCCATGAAGAGGGGCACCACGGCGTAGAACATCAGCTCGACCTTGATCGTCCAGAGTGCGCCGTTGACGGCCCCGGGCACAGGGTTGTCCGCGAACACACCAGGCAGGCCCGGCTGCAGAAAGTTCAGGAAGGTGAGGTTGGCAGCAAGGTGACGCCACCAGGCAGGTGCGCTGAAATAGGCCTGCCAACCGTGCGTGGACAGCAGCACGCCGCCCACGGCGCAGACCAGCACGACCACCACGTAGGCGGGCACGATGCGGCGCAACCGGCGCTCGAGGTAGGGCCGCCAGCCGGGGCGCAGCCCCCAGCTCATGCTCACGAGGTAGCCGCTGAGCACGAAAAAAACCGGCAGGCCGAACTGCAGCGGCATCCAGCCCAGCCAACGCTCGAAGGTGGGCAGGCGCGTGAGGTCGATGAGGTGCAGCATGGCCACGGCAGCGGCCGCAGCCAGGCGCAGGACATCAAAGTGGTTGGCGCGTTTCATCTTGGCTTCAACTGCAGCAACGGGCTCGATTCGCCATCAACGTCCCTGTGACTGCCGCCAGGGGCGCAACACGGCGGCCACCAGGCCCAGACAAAGCAGGCCGGCGGCGGTGGCTGCGGCCAAACGGAGTGCGGGCTCGGCAGGCAGGCTGCCCAGGCTCAGCCCCCCGGCTGCGAGCGGCAAGGCCGACACGAGCACAAGCCGCACCAGGTCCACGCGCGGCCACAGGCCGTTGTGGTGCAGCAGCATGGCGCCTGTCACCGCCACACCGATGAGGGTCGCGGCGGCCAGGCCCATCAGGCCGAAGGCCCAAGCGAGCAAAGGCATGGCGATGGCCTGCGCCAAGCTGCCAGCCAGGTCGCAGGCGAAGGGCAAGCGGGTGTCTCCGGCCGCGTGGCAATAGCGCGCCAGCAACGCGTTCCAACCGGCAATGACCAGGGCGACGGCGTACCAGCCCAGCAAGGGGGCCAATCGGTCGGTGCCGGTCACACCGGGAAACAACAAGGCCACCAGCGCAGGCGCCGACATCAGCAGGCCGAGCGCCGCCGGGGTCGTGATGAGGGTGCTGGCAGCGAGTCCCTGACGAAGCAAGGGCTCACGGTCTGCGGCCTGACCTCGGCTCATCAGGCCAACAGCACCTGGCTGACCGCCGTGAGCGCCACCAGCGGCAGGTTGGCGAGCTTGCGCGCCAGGTTCAGCAAGGTGATGACGCCGTCGCCCAGGTAAGACGCGACCACGCGCTCGAGCAGGGCCACACCCTGCCCGGTCAATGCACTGCCCAGCAGCGGCGCCACCTGCTTGCCCATCTGCCGCATGAGCGCGCCCGACCAGCGCAACTCGCGCCAGGGCAAGCCCAAACGGCGCACACCGGGCAGCAGGATCAGGGCGCTGAACACCGCGCCACCCACGAAGCTCCAGGCCACGGCGGTTTCGGTGCAGTCGCGCCCGAGCCAGGCCAGGCAGGCAACCGCGGGCAGGTTGTACGCCAGCGAAGCGAAGCCCGGCAGCAGGTAGCGCCCGTCGGCGTGCAGGGGCACCGACCAGGCGGCCTGCAGGATGAAGGCGGGCAGGCTCCAGGCCAGCACCGCCAGGGCCTGTTCGGCAGCCACCAAATGGGCCGCGTCCATGCCCGCACCGATGAAGCGCAGCAGGCCTTCGCGCGCCAGCCAGCAAAGCAACGCCAGCACCACGCCCACGCCGGCCATGCCGAAGGTGAAGCGCGACAGCTGAGCCGGCCGCTCGTGCGCGGGCAAAGCCTGCCACCAGGCCATGGCCGCCGACGACAGCAGGCCGCCGCCCAGCATCATGCGGATGGCTTCGGGCAGGAACAAGGCAACAAGGAAGGCGTCGGTGCGCGCGCCCGCGCCCCAGTTGTGCACCAGCAGCCACTCTCGACCCAGGCCCGCAGCCAAACCGGCCACGGTGACCAGGGTGAGGGCGCCAGACGCTCCGAGCATGCTCAGGCCACCCGATCAGTGCAGGAAAGCGAACAAGCTGCGTCCGCCGACCTTGTAGTTGAGGTTGCGCACGCGCTGGCCCACGGGCTTGGCGCTGAAGCCGGCCACGATGGTGTAGGGCTCGACCTTCTTGCTCACGGTGGTGTTGGCCGAGATCACGGCGCCTTCACCGATGTGCGAACCCGGCAGCACGATGGCGCGCGAGGTGACCCAGGCCCAATCGTCGATGCGCACGGGCGCGGACACCGACCAGAACTCGGGCGCCTCCAGGTCGTGCCCGCCCGCCACGATGAGCACGTGCGAGGCGATGGTGACGTGGTTGCCAATGGTCAGGCCCGAGCGCGCGTCGATCTGGCAGTGCCAGCCGATGCAGGAGTCATCGCCAATGGTCAGGCTCTCGACGCCGATGACCTCGGTGTTGCGCCAGATGGAAGAGCCCTTGCCGATCTTGGCGCCGCCCAGGCGCAGCCAATTCACACGCAAGGTGTGGCTGGGGATCTTGTTGATGAGGATGTTGTAGACCTGTTCCCAGACGCGCCGCATGCGGTCGACCAGGGTCGGCCAGTTCTTGCCGTACAGAGGCAGCTTGCGCCCGGGGACCTCGTCGAACAGCGCCACGAAAAGCTGACGCGCCAGCGGATCGGCGATGCGCTGGCGGATGTCCAGGCTGGCGATGTGGACCACCACGTCGTCCGGGCCTTTGCCCTGGCTCTCGAAGACGACGTTGTTGGCCAGGCACCAGTCGTAAGCGGTCTGCAGCTCCGGCTCGGCGACACCCAAGCGCGCGGCGTACTCGCTCAGCCGTTGGCGGACGTTGTTGCTGTGATAGATGCGGTGTTTCATGGTCGGATCGGATGTGAGGACGACGATGACGAGGCGGCGTCGGGCGTGCGGGCGTAATGCAAGCCCAAGGCGAACACCAGCCAGAACAGGGCGATGAGCACCTGCGTGAAGCTGAAGTAGTGGTCGATGAAACCGGTGGACAGCGCCGCAAGCACCGTGCCCACCGTGGCGATGCGCATGGCGTTGCTGCGGTCCACGCGCTCGAAGCGGCCGGGCATGCGGACCTCACGCCACCAGGCGCGCGTGGCCAGGATGAACAGCACCATGCCCGGCAGGCCCAGCTTGAACCAGTAGTTCAGCCACAGGTTGGAGATGCCGTAGACGTCCTTCTCGGGCGACGAGGCGGGCGTGTCGGCCTTGAAGCCCAGGCCCAGCGGGTAGCGCAAGGCGTTTTCAGGAAAGCGCTTGTACTCCTCGAAGCGCACGCCGGTGCTGACGTCGTTGCTGGAGAACAGCGAGGCAAAGCGCTTTTGGGCCGGCGGGTAGGTGGCCACGAAGAGCACCGCCAGCACAGACGCGATCGCCAGGCCACGCAAGGCGTAAGGCGTGCGCTTGAAAGCCAGCCAGACCACGATCACGCCCATGGCCAGCAGGGCACCACGAGAGCCGCAAAAGACGATGCCGGCCAGCGAGGCGACCGCCACGAACCAGCCCAGGGCGCGGCGCCAACCCACGTTGGCCACGCCGTAGAACAGGCCCAGCGGCGCGGCCAGCAGCATGGCGCCGCCGGTGGAGTTGGGGTGCACCCAGGGCGAGGCCATGCGCCCCGGGTCGGCGCCGAAGATGTCGGCGATGACCTCGGGGTGGGCGTACTGCAGCTTGGTCAGGAAAGGCACCATCAGGCGCGCGTCGCGGCCCGCGAAGAAGAACCCCAGCGAGATGCAGGCCAGCAACGCGAAGCCCAGCAGCAGGCACAGGATGACCTGTTCGCGCTCGCGCGGCGTGGGCGCGAGGATGGGCAACAGGGCGATGGGCGAGACGTTGAGCAGGTAGCGCACCCAGTTGACCGGACCGATGCCATCGCCTTCGGGGATGAACTGCCCCACGATCAGCGGGACCATGGTCCAGCCCAGGAACAAGGCCACCAGCCTTTCTGTCGGGCCGAACTGGATGCCCGGCAGCGTGCCGGTGAGCCAGTGCCAGAACACGCCCAGCCAGGTCAGCGCCAGCAGCGCCTCGGAGGTGGTGATGCGCACGCCCAACGAGATCGTCATCCAGGGCAGGGCCGGCGCCAGCAGGCAAAACAGCAGGAAGCCACGCTTGGGTTGGCTGACCACGAACAACAGGGACGCCAGCGCCACCAGGGCGATGCCGGTCAGCACCGGGGTGGTCAGCACCATCAAGGCAGCGAACAGCGCCCCCAGGGTGACCGGAAGGAGCAGCGAGGCGCGAGCGCCCTGGTGCATCAGTGCACCCCGCTGGCAGATCGATCGCCAGTCAGCACCGAGGCGTAGACGCCTTCGAGCTGTGCAGCCACCGCAGACCAGTCGAACTCTGCCTGCACCAGCGCCCGGGCGGCGTTGCCCATGGCCCGGGCGGCATCGGGGTGGTCCAGCGCCTGGATCAGGGCCTGGGCCATGGCCTCGGGCGTGTCCGCGATGCGGGCGTGGCGTCCGTCGATGATGGGCAGGCCCGACAGGCCTTCGCGCGTGGAGACCACCGGCAAGCCTGCCGCCATGGCTTCGAGCACCTTGAGCTTGGAGCCACCGCCAAAGCGCAGCGGCGCCATGAACACGGCGCTGTGGGCCTGCACCTCGGTGAGGTCGGGCACGTAGCCGCGCCACTCGATGCGCTCATCGGGGAAGCGCTTGGCCCAGGCTTGCGGCATGCCATGGCCGCAGATGCGAAAACGCACATCGGGCGCCAGGGCCCACACCTTCGGGGCGATGTCGGTCAGGGCCCACTCGACGGCATCGACGTTGGGCGCGTACTCGTAGTTGCCCAGGAACAGCACGGTGCGCGAGGTCGCGTCGTGCCGC
>NZ_DCXA01000005.1:0-452 GCF_002328915.1 Aquabacterium sp. UBA2148 | reverse complement strand
TCGCGTCGTGCCGCACGGCAGCGAAGGCGTGCGTGTCCACGCCATTGCTGACGACATGGGTGGGTCGGCCATTGCCGATCACGCCGAGTTGCCCGGCATCGGCGTCCGTGACCGCCACGATGGCGCTGGCTTGGGCCAGCACGTGGCGCTCCCAGCGTCGGGCGCGGCGCTGGTCCCAGGCGGCCAGGCCACGCAGCCACGCTGGCCACTTGCCGTAGGTGGCCGAGCCCAGCGCCGACTCGACGTTGTGCTCGGTGATGACGAAGCGTTGGCGGTGCCGGCGCAAAGCCTGCTCGAAGGGCTGAAAGCCGTAGCTGTGCTCGACCTGCACGATGTCCCACTTCTGCTCGGCCAGCAAGCGCTCGAAGCGCGCGCTCAAGGCGGGCGCATGGCCGTTGATGGTGGTCAGCAGGGGCTGTCGCGAGGTGGCGGACCGCCACAAGGTGGCAGGG
>NZ_DCXA01000056.1:0-13421 GCF_002328915.1 Aquabacterium sp. UBA2148 | reverse complement strand
GACGACCTGCCACCGGCCGATCCGGGAGCAGGTGACGAAGGTGGCGCCCACGGCCCCACCCTGCACACCCGCCGCGCCGACTTGCAGGGCCGCACGCCCAACCAGGTCAAGTACCTGCAGCAGATCCTGGCCCACGACCTGACCCTGGGGATCGGCCCCGCAGGCACCGGCAAGACCTTCCTGGCGGTGGCCTGCGCGGTCGACGCGCTCGAGCGCAGCGCCGTGCAGCGCATCATCCTGACCCGCCCGGCGGTCGAGGCGGGTGAGCGCCTGGGCTTTCTGCCCGGCGACCTGACGCAAAAGGTCGACCCCTACCTGCGCCCGCTCTACGACGCGCTGTACGACCTCATGGGCTTCGACCGCGTCACCAAGGCCTTCGAGAAGGGCCTGATCGAGATCGCCCCGCTGGCCTTCATGCGCGGGCGCACGCTCAACCACGCCTTCATCATCCTGGACGAAGCGCAGAACACCACGCCCGAGCAGATGAAGATGTTCCTCACGCGCATCGGCTTTGGCTCGCGCGCGGTGGTGACCGGCGACGTCAGCCAGATCGACCTGCCGCGCGGCGCGCGCTCGGGCCTGATCGAGGCCGAGCGCATCCTCAAACGGGTCAAGGGCGTGGCGTTCACGCGCTTTGACACCTCCGACGTGGTGCGCCACCCACTGGTCGCCCGCATCGTGGCGGCTTACGACGCCGATCAGGCCGGCTCGCCGGCCGATGCACGCCCAGGCTCACCAGCTGCGCCGCTCCCCCCTCCAGACGAGCCGACCGCCGAGCCCGCTCGTCGCCGCCCCCCACGCAAGACCGCCCCATGAAGCCCACCCTGTCCCTGAGCCTGCAATTCGCCGACAAGCGCCACAAAGACACCCTGGCCCGCCACAAGGTGGCGCGCTGGATCAAGGCCGCGCTCGAGGCCGATGCCGAGATCGCCGTGCGCCTGGTCGACGCCGAGGAGGGCCAGGCCCTGAACCGCGACTTCCGCAAGAAGGACTACGCCACCAACGTGCTGACCTTCGACTACGCGCAAGAGCCGGTGGTGATGGCCGACCTGATCATCTGCGCCCCCGTGATCGAGCAGGAAGCCCAGGAGCAGGGCAAGAGCCTGGAAGCCCATTACGCGCACATGCTGGTGCACGGCACCCTGCACGCACAGGGCTGGGACCACATGAAGAAGAAAGAAGCCGAGGCCATGGAAGCGCGGGAGCGCGAGATCCTGGCGGCGCTGGGTTTCGAGGACCCGTACGCCTGAGAGGCCCTTGTTTCTTGACGCACATCTAGAAAAAGGCGATTTGAGCCCGAATTGGATGCGCATGGCGTGACTTGTTCACGCTGCGCGCAGGCACCTTTAAACGCGGCCTGTTCAGGTTGCTGATCAGCCGACCGAAGAGTTGAAGCACGTTTGACACTGCCCCTGGTCGGTGACCTGGGGAGATGGTCAACCGCCACCACCAAACTGGGTTCTTCGCATGGCAAACCCCATCGTCGCTGACACCGAAGTCGACTGGCTGCTCCCTGGCAGCCCGATCCGGCCTGCAGACGTGGTGCGTCGCATCGAGCTGATCTGCACGCGCGTGCCAGACCTCTACGCCGCGCTGCTGCTGGTCCATGCCACCCACCAGTTCGTCAACCCGGGGCACCTGGCGGTGGTGGTCAAGCGCATGCGCCCCGAGCTCCAATCCATGGCCGAGCCAGATGTCGCGGGCTTGCTCAACAGCATCAGCGCAGGCGGCCGACCCGGCTTTGAATCCGTTTTGCGCCACAAGTCCAAGGCAGCGCGTCCGAAAACGCCATTGCCGTGGTCATCCGAAAACTGAAGCCGATCCCGCCCTGACCGGCTCCGCAACCAGCTCTACCAACCGGACAGCACCATGAACCAACTCTCCGTCAAAGCACGCCTGGTGGGCGGCTTCGCGCTGCTGGCATTCGCCCTGCTTGCCGTGGCGCTGACGTCGCTTTGGCTGCTACGACAATCGCACCACACCTTCGGCCGCCACGTCGAGCTGGTGGAAGCCAAGACCACCCTGGTCGACGACATCCACTCTGCATCGGGCACCCGCGCGATCGCCGCCCGGAACATGGTGCTCGCGGCGAATCCGCAAGAGCGCGCCAAAGCCCAGCAAGCAGCCGTGAAGGCCCATGCAGAGGTGCAAGAGGCGCACCGCAAACTGGCGCAGTTGAACCAGCAAGACCAGCCGTCTGCGCAAGAGGCTCGCCTGCTTGCTGAGTTGGCCGACATCGAAAAGCAATACGGTGCCGTGGCACTTGCCATCGTCGACACAGCCGCCAAGGGTCAGATCGCCGAAGCAACGGCCCGCATGAACCAGGAGTGCATGCCGCTGCTGGCGCGGCTCGACGAGACCATCAACGCGCTGGGTGCGCTGAGCCGCAGCCGCTCCAAGGACTCGGTTGCGAACTCCGATGCCCAGGCGAAAACCGATGCAGCCTTGTTGGCGGTCATTTCAGTTGTGGCGATTGCGGTGTCTGGCTACCTCGCGTGGTCCTTGCCGCGCACCATCATCGAGCCACTGAACGATGCCGCGCGCCTGGCCCGAGCCGTGGCCGAAGGCGACCTGTCCCAAAGCATCCAATCGCAGCGCAACGACGAGATCGGCCGCTTGCTGAACTCGCTGGACGCCATGCGCAGTGGTTTGTCCGACATGGTGACCCGGGTGCGCAGTGGCAGCGACCGCATCCGCAGCAGCAGCGCTGAAATCGCCTCGGGCAACAACGACCTGTCTCGTCGAACCGAAGCCCAGTCGTCGAGCCTTCAGCAAACGGCCGCCGCCATGGAGCAGATGACGGCCAGTGTGCAGAACAGCGCCCAGACGGCGACGGACGTGAGCGCCATTGCCGTCGAGGCCAGCGAGTCCGCGCGCCACGGCGGCGTTCTGGTGGGACAGGTGGTTGCCACCATGAACGACATCACCGAGAGCTCCAAGCGGATCTCGGAGATCATCGGCACCATCGATGGCATCGCCTTTCAGACCAACATCCTGGCGTTGAATGCGGCCGTGGAAGCGGCACGCGCCGGCGAGCAGGGCAAAGGCTTCGCAGTGGTGGCCGCCGAGGTTCGCAACCTGGCTCAACGCAGCAGCGAAGCCGCCAAACAGATCCGCAACCTGATCAGCGACAGCGTGACCCGCGTGGGCAATGGCGCGTCCCTGGTGGGCGACGCCGGGGTGGCGATGAACGACATCGTCGACAAGGTCGAAAAGGTGTCCGACCTGATCCAGGCCATCAGCAATGCCGCTTCGGAGCAGAACGACGGCATCAAACAAGTGAACCAGGCCGTGTCCGTGCTGGATCAAGGCACGCAACAGAACGCCGCGCTGGTGGAGCAGAGCGCTGCCGCAGCCGAGTCACTGAAGGTGCAGGCCCAGGAGTTGGCGCAGGTGGTGGACCAGTTCAAGGTCAGGGGCTCACACGCGTGAGAGCTGGCTGAAAAAGCCGGTGGCCTGGCCATCGTGCAGGCAGCGCGGCTTCCAGCCACCCACGCGCCGAGCAATTTCGGCGATGTGATCGGGCGTGGTGCCACAGCAGCCCCCCGCGATGTTCAAAAAGCCCGACTTGGCAAACTCTTCGACCAGGGCGCCGGTGATCTCGGGCGTCTCGTCAAAGCCCGTGTCGCTCATCGGGTTGGGCAGGCCGGCGTTGGGGTAGCAGCTGATGAAGGTGTCGCCGGCGATCTTGGCCAGCTCTTCCACGTAGGGGCGCATCAGCGTGGCGCCCAGGGCGCAATTCAGGCCGATGGCCAGCGGGTGGGCGTGGCGCACCGAGTGCCAGAAGGCGCTCACCGTCTGGCCTGACAAGATGCGGCCGGAGGCGTCGGTCACCGTGCCCGAGATGATGATGGGCAGGCGCTCGCCGGTGTCCTCGAACAGCTCATCGATGGCGAAGATGGCCGCCTTGGCGTTGAGCGTGTCGAAAATGGTCTCGACCAGGAAGACGTCGCAGCCGCCGTCCATCAGGGCCTTGGCCTGCTCGTAGTAGGCCTGGCGCAGGGTATCGAAGTCGACGTTGCGCGCACCCGGGTCGTTCACGTCGGGGCTGATGCTGGCCGTTTTGGGCGTGGGACCGATGGCGCCGGCTGCAAAGCGCGGCTTGTCCGGGGTGCTGTACTTGTCGCAGGCCTCGCGGGCCATGCGCGCGGCCACCAGGTTCATCTCGATGGCCAGCTCGGGCAGCTCGTAGTCGTCCTGCGCGACGGTGGTGGCACCGAAGGTGTTGGTCTCGATGATGTCCGCGCCCGCAGCCAGGTACTGCTCGTGGATCTCGCGGATGACCTCCGGCTTGGTCAGCTGCAGCAGCTCGTTGTTGCCCTTGAGGTCTTTGCCGTGCTCGGCGAAACGCGTGCCGCGGTAGTCGGCCTCGGTCAGCTTGTAGCGCTGGATCATGGTGCCCATGGCGCCGTCGAGCACCACGATGCGCTGGCGCATGATCTCGGGGAGTTGCGCGGCGCGGGTGTAGGGGCGGCGTTCGACGGGGGGGCGGGCGGCGGGAGGGGTCATGGACTGGATTTTAGTCCCCCGACCTCCACACGCGGGTTTTGGGGCCATCACCCCAGCTGGAACTGGTTTACGCTGATCGACGACTCGACGGTGGTACGAAAGGACCTCACGGACCTGCTGAGCCAAGCGAGCATCGAGGTGCTGCGCCGCGCAAGGCTCCCTTGTCCGACGTCGTCAAGGCCGCAGCGAGGGCCAAACTGCGCGCGATCCCGCTGCGGCCAGACTGTGCGTCTCAGCCCACAAGCCAGCTCTCGGGCGGGGTGCACACTGGCATGCTTGGCGGGCGCCCCAAGCTCAAGTCCGGTGCACGTCTCTTCCCAGCAGCATGTCCTGAATCCGAGCCGACTTGTCGTCGTCGAACCCACACCGATCGACCCAACCCCTCGGGTTGAGGTAGGTGCCGAACAGCGCATCCCAGATGGGCAGCCCGTAGTTCTGTGCGTGGTGTCCATGCGCGTGGTGCACGCGGTGCATCTCGGGCCGCTGAATGAGCCACCCCACCCAATGCGGCGTGCGCATGTCCCCGTGCAGGAACATGTCGAACAGCCCCGTCAGCAGCAGCGACCACGCCGCAGCCAACGGCGAGGCCCCCAGCACCAGGTAGCTGCAAAGGCTGCCGATCATCACCGCAGCAGCCGAGTCCAAAGGGTGCGCGAAGAACGCGGTGAGCGCCTCGATGCGTTTGGCGCTGTGGTGCAGCTGATGCACCCAACGCCACAAGGCGTCCGAGAAGTGGGTCAGTCGGTGCCACCAGTAAAAGACGAAGCTCGTGAGCAAAAAGCTCAGCGTGCCCACCACCAGGTCAGGCCAGTCAGCCGGCACAGGCCACCAGGCGTTCAGGCGGATGCCATCGCGAAAGGCCCACCCCAGGCCCATCGCGATCGCCACCGTGACCACCCCCAAGGTGGTCGACATCAACAGCCACCGGCGGTCGCAATCGTTGCCCGAAGCCGGAGCAATCACCTCGCGGGTGAACAACAGCACGAGCGCGAGCAACAGCAGGGCGTAGGCGAGCAGGTCAAGCATGGCCGACATCATGCCCCATCGGCTCAAGGGTACCGGGACAGCACCACATGCAGCAAAGCCTGATCGCCCTGTCGACAGATGAACGCGTCCTTGTCCTCTCTCGAGACACGACCGCGCACCCCGATGACCCTGCAATCGGCGCCATCCAGTGCAGCCTGATCGGCATGCGAAGACAAGCGTGACAACAACGCCTTGTTGGCCCGCCCAAGCCAAGGCCGAGCGCTGTTGGGTGCCACGATCAGCTGGGCCTCGGAGTCCTCAAGCACCCTTCGAGGCAACCGTGCCAGGCGAGCCACATCGTCGGCAGACAAGGTCAACTCGGCCACCAGGGTTTCCATGTCGGTCGGAGCGGGCAGCCAGGGATCGACCTCGGGCGTGGCGAACGCTTCCCACCTCGCCTTGAGCGGGTGCAGCTCGATGAACAGCCCTCGCTCGACGCCCGCCCAGTCGGACGAAGCCTTGCGTTGCGTCGCGGCCTCGCCCCATGCAAACAGCCCCCCATAGCAAAGCAGCAGCACAGCAGAACAGGACACCAGCCCTGCCCGCCAGAATCGTTTGCGAACCACGCCCCAGATGAGCATCGACAGCAACGCGAGGTGCAGCAAGACGAACACCAGCCCCGCCAGGAGGAACAGGAACTTGCCGATCAGCACGATGGCGAGGATTTCCAATAGCCACGCCCCCCAGTCCACGGCTTGAGAAGCCGAGCCGGGCAGGACAACGGGATCAGCTCGCCCGACAAAGGGCCAGCAGCTCATCGCAGCCAGGCATGCGCGTGAAACGCAGTGCTTCATGTCAACCAAGCAGAACGATCCTAGACAGGCCGTCACGGCCCAACTCCCACGCCCTTGGGCATGAGAATGAGCACCAAAGGCGTGGCCACAATGGCCAGCGGGGCCAAAACCAGGCCCAACGCGCCCTCCCCGATCATGCGCACGGGCGAAGGCAAGTCCCGGTAACGAAGCCCTGCACCGGTTGCGGCCACTTTGATTTGGTAGGTCCGGTTCAGCTTCAATGCCTCAGGGGTCAACGTCACGCCGTTGGCCTTGTAGACCACGCCCCTCATCAACCCCACATCGAGCTCCCAGGTGGATGGGTCACCGTACTTTGTGTTGAACCCCATGGCCTGAGCTTCCCGCCACTCTTCGGGGCCCCCTGCCGGCATGCTCAAGGTCACGCGGACAGAAACGCTTGCGTCGGGCTCGATCGACACCACACCAAAGTCACCGCTCAAACGAGGGTGGAAGCGAGAACGCAAAGCTGCCGACAACCTTGCCGGCGCCTGAAACACAAAGTGCCGCCTCGGGGTGAGGGCCACCAGTTGCGAGCCATCACCCGAGATGAGGACAGAAGAAACCTCTTCCGTGCTCACTTGGTGCCCCACGGCGGGCTTGAACCGATTCGATGCGCAACCTGCAGCAAAGAACATCATCGAGACAGCGATCCCGCACAGGGCTGCTCTGCGACGCCAGCTCGGGCCCGTGAGACGGGCACACGCGCCATGGACGCCTGCACACAGCGGGTCGGAGGTGCGCACGTGAATAGAGTCGTCAATCAAGGGTGATCGCCTCATTGGATGTTTTACGCTTTGACGCAAATCGACTCGCTTCTTTGCACCCATGATCCGCGCATGAAACAACGTGACATCCAATGGATGAACCGAGTGTTGGCCCTGCACGGCCAACCCGATGGCAAGTCGCTGGATTGCTTCGGGTCTGCATTCTCACCCGAAGACTTCCTGTATTTCACTGTGTACCCGGACAAGCTCAGCATCAGCCTGAGTCGCATCTTCGCAGGACTGGCCTCGTTCTCTTTTGATTTCCAGCTGTGCATCGAGCCAGATGGCATCAGAGCCAAACGCATCTTGATGAAAGTAGAGGGCAACAACCAGCGGATTCGCAAACGCCTGGGCGAGCCCTACTCGAAAGCGAACATTGGCAAGGCCTTTGAGGCGCTCAGCGAAGAGGAGGTCGAGTGGATCGAAGTGGCCCTTGACGAGCTCCATAGGTGCTGGATGTCGCCAAACTTGACTGTGCCTCCCACCATGGGCCAACCAACATGAGCGACTACCTTCGCCTGTCCACGCTCACAGCCGCCCACCGCTGGCCCCCCAACCCTGCACGCTACCCCTATGAGTGGATGCAACTCACCCCCGAGCCCGAATGGGAGACAGATGTCTTCGACGCCGACTCGACCGGGCTGAGCGGCCCTGCGTGGGCAGTGTTCTGCCGCACCAGCATCTCCCTGCTGCCGGCTGACGAATGCAAGGTCATTCAGCCTTTCAACCTGATGATGTTCAACGGCTCGAACGCAAAAGCGTGCGCCAAGCGACTCAGCCCCCTGCCGCCCACGAGCAAGATGGAGATTGATCGGCTGGTGGCCAACAACTGTCCGTGGACTGAGGATGAGATCAAGCGCGGCGTCATGTCGATCAAGAACCAGATGGCTCGCTGGCTGCGCAAGCTACCCGAAGGGCACATCGGAGTTGCTCGGCTGTATGACTGGGGAAAGTATTAGCGGTTGACGTCTACTGGACGCAGCCCAGAAGATGCTCGACAAGCCGTGTGCATCGATCAATCAACCACCCATTGCATCCATGATCTTGCCGTCAGCGGTCGGACGCTTGCCATGGGTTCGTGCGTAATCGACCAAATCTCTTGGGTAGAACTTCTTGTCTCGGTAGCTGCTGTCGTCGATGTCCAGGATGTATGTGATGGCTGCGGCCTCCAAAGACCAGTAGCCTGGGAAATAACTGGACTTGTGGCGGTCGTGGTAAGGCTCTCGGCGACTGGCTTCGTACCACTCATCCAGGTACTGGCCCATTAACGCGGCGCGTTTGTCAGGCTTGGCAGCGAAGATCTTCTTGGTCTTGCGGTACGGAAGCTGACGTGTGTAAACGGCCGAAGCCGGACGACCTGGCAGGTACGGCGCAACCAAGTCTTCCAGCAAGGCATCTTGGTCGTCGTTTTCATAAGCTAGCAGGTCCATGATGCGGCCCAGCAATTCGGGTCGCCCAAGGAGGATGGCGTAGCAGACCAGTTGAAGCGCTTCCCAGTAGGTTTTATCGTAGAGGTCAATGTGCGGCACCCTGTGACCGTCACATTCGTCGCTCTTATGGAAATCAACGTGATGCTTCGCGAAGCAATCCCAATGATCAATCGCGGGAGCGATCAATGCCGCCATCGATCCAACAGAAGCGCCAGCGGAGTAGCCGTACGTCAACAGCTCCAACACAGCTTCACCGGGCAACCGCGCGCCAAACATGACTTCACCTTTTGTCCTGGTGGACAAAAGCGCGGCATTGGCCAACGTGGCGGCGACCTCCTCGATGCTTTCAATCGCATTGGAGGTCACATGAACGTAATCCTTGTACTTTTGCAATGGCTCACGTCGCATCGACTGCCATTGGTCCTGCTGAAAAATTTCAATCATGACCACTCAATCAGAATGCCATCGGGTAGCGCCGTCGATCAGCCCCCAACCCATTGCCAGATGGTTTGACCGTAGTCGGCTGCGACGCTGGGCATCAACTCACCTTGTTTGAAGCGGCGGCGACTGTTGGCTTGGGCGGGGGTCTCCCATTCGCCTTCGCGTGGGCAGGGTTGACCGGCATCACAGCGCAGTCGGATGCCCTGGCCTCCCTCCGGTTCAGATAGGCTGCGATGCTCTCGACACCATGCGACCAAGTCCTTTGGGTAGTACAGGTACTTGTGCAAGCTGCTGTCGTCTTCGATGCCAAGCAAGATCACGGCGGCACCGGCTTCAAAGCTCCAGTAACCGTGATACCCACCCTGGTCGCCATTTTCATTGGGCTTGTGGCTGTCGTGCCAAGCTGTGCCGCTGAGGTCTTTGTACCAGCGCTTGAGGAAACGGTCCAAGTCCTTGAGCGCAGCATCGTTGTCGGCGCTGCTGAGCGCATCGGCGAGTGCTTCGTAAGGCTTGTTCCAGTGAATCGTCTCGCTTTCGTACCGGCTGTCCGGACCCACAGCGAGTGACATGAACTCCTCGAACACCCAGTCAGCGCCGCCCATCCCCTGACCCGGCTGACCAATGGCATCTACGCCATCTTGCATGGCAGCCAACCTGGGCAAGAGATCGCGTCGGTGCAGCAAGAAGCACAACCCGACCAACTGCATCAGCTGGAAGTAGTCATCCAGAACGACGAAGTCAAAGGCTGGCTCGTTTCGGTCGGCCTTGTGCTGCCACAACAACTCGGCATATCGCTCAAAGGCGGCAACGACGCTCTCCAGATCGCCGCGCAAGGGTTCTATCGGTTCGCCTGCGGTGTAGCGCAAACACAAGCTCTGGAACTGGTAGTGGGCAACAGTGTGCCGCGACCACATCCACCTTTCGTCCAACGTATCACCTACGCCTGACGCATTGTTCGAGAAGTACTCAATCCCATCGATTGACGCCGCCGTGTCGTTGATGAAGTGTCTTTCACCCAAAAACTGTTGCCGCCTTTTTTCATGAAACTGCATGTCGAATCCTGTCCTCGGCTTCACCGCTTGCGTTGATCGGCATTAACGACCAACTGCACACGCCCCGAGTTTGCACGCTCGGCGAAGATCTCGATGCCTCCTTTCAAGGCGACAAAGAAATCCCAATCGGACAGGTCCTGCACCATGGCAGCTGCCGTGATGTCGCTGTTGAACAGGCGCGCGTAATAAGCCGAGTGATAGGTCAATGCGCACAACGTCGTGCCCGCGCCATCTTTCAAGCTCACGTCGCTGTGGCCGGGACGCAGACGGCCATCCGAAAGCCTGGCGGGAGCGATGTCGCAATGCAAACCGGGCACCAAGATCTCGATCCGACCATCAGCGTGCTTGCGACAGATGTCAATGCCACAACCGTCCGATGTCGAGAACACGAAGCGCCCGTCGTCGGTCCAGTACTTGAAGTACCGCTTGCCATTCTCTTCGAGGTAACTGCCTTGCACTGGCAGATCAGCCAGCAATTTGCCTTTCGGCTTCTCCTCATCAAGCACATGTCGCCAGCGACCCGAGCCTGGATCCAGGTCAATCAAATCAGAGCAAGTGTGATGCTGGTAAAGCCACATGTTTATCAACGAGTCGTCCTGGGTCGTGCCCCAGGCGTACATGGGGTCCGGGTGCGGCTGCGGGTTGACGAAACGCTCGTTCGGCCCGACCGGCCCGCCCATGCCTGGCCGGGCTCTTGATGTCCAAGTCGATCAGTCCCCAACCCATTGCCAAATGGTTTGACCGTAGTCAGCACCCAGATCAGGCATGACTTCGCCCAGCTTGAACAAGCGCTTGCTATCCGCCTTGGCCGGCGCCTCCCACCATCCCTCGCGAGGACATGGTTGGCCCGACTCGCAACGCCCACCCGTCGCATCCATGAGCTTGCCGTCAGCGGTCGGACGCTTGCCATGGGTTCGTGCGTAATCGACCAAATCTCTTGGGTAGAACTTCTTGTCTCGGTAGCTGCGGTCGTCGATGTTCAGTATGTACGTGATGGCTGCGGCCTCCAAAGACCAGTAGCCTGGGAAATAGCTGGACTTGTGGCGGTCGTGGTAAGGCTCTCGGCGACTGGCTTCGTACCACTCATCCAGGTACTGGCCCATTAACGCGGCGCGTTTGTCAGGCTTGGCGGCGAAGATCTTCTTGGTCTTGCGGTACGGAAGCTGACGTGTGTAAACGGCCGAACCCGAACGACCTGGCAGGTACGGCGCAACCAAGTCTTCCAGCAAGGCATCTTGGTCGTCGTTTTCATAAGCCAGCAGGCCCATGATGCGGCCCAGCAATTCGGGTCGCCCAAGGAGGATAGAAAACGAGATCAGCTGCAGTGCCTCCCAGTAATCTTTGTCGCAGAGGTCGATGTGAGGCACCTTGTGGCCATCGCACTCCTCGCTGGCGTGGAAATCCAAATGGTACCCAGCGTATTCCTCCCAGAACTCCACAGCTGGAGCAATCAAGCGAGCCAACTCGCCAACGCCAACACCTGCTGAGTAGCTGAAGATGATGATCTGGTTGGCATCCAGCCCCCTGGACTCCGCCGCGCGCATGGCATCCGCCCGCGAGTCCATTCCATGTTGGAGCGATGCAGTGGCTATGGGAATGCCTGAGACGTTATCCTCAACGACAGACAAATAGTCTTTGTATTTTTGAAGAGGCTCACGCTTCTGAACAGCCCATTGCTGCTGAGGCAACAGTTCAATCATCATCATTCGCTCAGAACATCGTCGAGGATTGACATCGCGGGAGGTTGGACTTCACGTTAACGCCCTGCTGGTCGATCATTCAGCTGACAATCAGCATCGCAGGCACCGCGCTTGCATAGGGTCCCTTTCGACCCGTCACCGAGTCACCGAACCCTTCTTCCGCCGCTCATCCCAAAGGTAGTCGCACAACCAACGGCCATCGTAACCAAGGTATCCCCGTCGACCATCCGGGCGCTTGACGAACAAGGCCTCGCCATCAAGCGACGGGTCGATGTCGGCGTACAGTTGATCGATCACCAATCGCCCCTGAGGGTCAATGCAACCCCACAGGCCCTGCTCATTGGCCACCGCAGCCAAGCCGGGCATGACAAATGATGTCGCATCCGCGTGCGTAGGTTCGATCACCACCCGCCCCTCACGGTCGATGAACCCCCACCGTCCGTCTATCTCGACCCTCGCGCGGCCACAGGAAAACGAAGTCGCGTGCTTGAATCGCGCCGGGATGACCAACTGTCCCTTCTCGTTCATGAAGCCATAACAACCGCACGAGTGAGGGACCAAGGACAGCCCCGCTTCGTCAAACGATTGCACCCTCTTGTAGCGAGGGCGAAGCACGACAACCCCCTGTCGATTGATGACCACTCGACGCTCCTGACCGAGTTTTTTTGCAATCGCAAGCCCATTTGAGGCGAACTCCCCGATGAACTCAAACTCCGGCGGGATGATCCATCGCCCTTTCTGATCAATGCACCCGTGCCCCCCGGAATGGCCCTCCTGGACAACGGCGAAGCCATGGTCATCGAACGCTCGTGCCGCGCCATATCGCGGACGAATACAGAGTCGCCCACTCGAATTGATGTAGCCATAGCGATAGCCATGATCCTCACTGCTAACTGGCGCCAGGCCGTTGGAGCCAAAAATCCCAGCACTAAAAAAGCGGGCTGGGATCGCCACCCTTCCTGATTGATCGATGTAGCCCATCGCACGCGTGCCGGACGACTCAAGGCGCGTTGCTGCCAGACCGTTTTCAGAGAACGGCCCGATGTCATGAAAGCTGGCAGGGATGGCCAGACGCCCATGGTCATCGAAGCACCCATAAAGTCGCGTTCGGGGGTTTTGATAGAGAAGCATGTTCAGGCTAGCCAGGGCTTGCGGGCGAGCGATATCTCTTCGCGGGATTTCGCTGAACGGACTCGTTCATGAGCCGATACCTTGCGTGCAGCGTTGATGGAGGGGGCGATCAGTCCCCAACCCATTGCCAGATGGTTTGACCGTAGTCTGCTGCGACGCTGGGCATCACCTCGCCTTGCGTGAAACGGCGACGGCTGTTGGCTTGGGCGGGGGTTTCCCATTCGCCGTCGCGGGGGCAGGGTTGGTCGGCTTCACAGCGCAGCCGGATACCCTGGGACCCGTCCGGTTCAGATAGGCTGCAATGCTCTCGACACCATGCGACCAAGTCCTTTGGGTAGTACAGGTACTTGTGCAAGCTGCTGTCATCCTCGATGCCCAGCAAGATCACGGCGGCACCGGCTTCAAAGCTCCAGTAGCCGTGATACCCACCCTGGTCGCCATTTTCATTGGGCTTGTGGCTGTCGTGCCAACCTGTGCCGCTGAGGTCTTTGTACCAGCGCTTGAGGAAACGGTCCAAGTCCTTGAGCGCAGCATCGTTGTCGGCGCTGCTGAGCGCATCGGCGAGTGCTTCGTA
>NZ_DCXA01000057.1:0-5307 GCF_002328915.1 Aquabacterium sp. UBA2148 | reverse complement strand
GACCACCCCATGCGCGCCCCCACCTCTTCGAACGCCCCCCCATCGGCCCTCGCCCAAGATGCCCAGGTCGAAAGCGCCACGCCCAC
Source organism: Aquabacterium sp. UBA2148 (assembly GCF_002328915.1). NCBI lineage: Bacteria > Pseudomonadati > Pseudomonadota > Betaproteobacteria > Burkholderiales > Sphaerotilaceae > Aquabacterium > Aquabacterium sp. UBA2148. The sequence continues at coordinate 5,221 of NZ_DCXA01000057.1, read as the reverse complement.
CGAGCTGCCAACGGCCACGCGCAGAAGGCTCAAGGACCTGTTCACCCGAGAGCAGCTGGCCACGCTGACCGAGCGCTCGGACTGGCTCGGAGCCTGGGCCATCGCCTCCACATGGGGCGTGATCGCTGCCGCCTTCGCGGTGCTGGCCTGGTGGCCCAGCGTGTTCACGTTCGTGCTGGCGAGCATCGTGATCGCCGGCCGCCAACTGTGCCTGGCCATCCTGCAGCACGAGGGCTCGCACGGCACGCTGTTCAAAAGTCGCTGGGCCAACGACGTGCTCACCGACTGGCTTTGCGCGCGCCCCATCTGGCAGAACCTGCCCAAGTACAAGGTGCATCACTTCGGGCACCACACCCGCACGGGCACGCTGGAGGACCCGGACATCTCGCTGCACGCCGACTACCCCGTGACCCGCGCCTCGCTGGTGCGCAAGGTGCTGCGCGACATCTCCGGCCTCACCGGGCTCAAGCTGAGCTACGGCTTGTTCATGATGGACGCTGGCGTGTTCAAGTGGACGGTGGCCAACCACATCGAGCGCCTGCCCCAGGCTGGTCGCTTCTGGCCTGAGCGCATCGTCACCACAGCGAAGAACATCGCCCCCGTGGTGCTGACCAACCTGGTGCTTTGGGCTGCGCTGGCCGCGACAGGGCATGCCTGGCTCTACTGGGCCTGGGTGGTGGCTTACCTCAACGTGTTGCCGCTGTTTGTGCGCATCCGCTCGATCGCAGAGCACGGATGCCTGCCGCGTTCACCCGACATGTTCCTCAACACCCGCACCACAAAGGCCGGCTGGCTGGCGCGCATGACGGTGGCCCCTGTTCATGTGAACCACCACATGGAGCACCACGTGATGGCGTCGGTGCCCTACTACCGCCTGCCGCTGATGCACAAGTGGCTGCGCGAACAGGCCGGTGTGCCCGATGCCCCGACCTACCTGCAGGTGCTCAAGCTGGCCAGCAGCGGCCAGGCTCGAACGGCACAAGGCTGATGAGGCGGATGCCCAGGGCCGCAGCGATGTGCCCGCCTTGGGCCCCTCAGTGGGGCTTCATCGCCCGGTGACGGCGCCACGGCGCATACCAGGCGTGCCAGGCAAAAGGCAGCAGGATCACGAGCCCGACAACCAGGTGCACCCAGGCGGCCAGCACCGACAGCGACTCGTCACCCAGGTAATAGATGCCCAGCGCGCTGCCGGCCAGCACCGACAGCAAACCGACCAGCAGCGCACCGCTGACGCGTTGCAACCTGCGCCGCCAGCCCGCGCGCATGTGCACGGTCCACAAGGCCCCCACCACCCAGGTGGCCAGCATGGCGCTCAAGGCATGCCAGGCGGCCACACCCACCCGCTGCGAGCCATCGAGGTGCCAGGGCACCTCGACCTCCGCGCGCATCATCAACATGGATGGCGCCAGCAACAGGCCGCTGAGCAGCAGGGACAAAGCCACGGCCATGAGACCAGGGCGGAACCAGCGGGGATGACCTTTCATGCGGGACGTCGATGCGCGGGGGCCGCCTGCGCAGCCCCGATGGCGGCGCCTTCGATCAGGCAACCACCCAGTTGTTGGATGAGGGCCGGGCGCCCTGGCTCAGGGCACACCGCGGCCACTTTGGTCAGTGCATCGGCACGCCATGCACGCCTGGCCAGCACGGTCCACACACCCGGCGTGGGTGCCTGCCCATGCGGGGCCAGGATGCGCGCCGGCCAGCGCGCATCGGGTACGGATTGTGCGTCTTTTGAGACTGTTGCGGCCTGAACCATCGAAGTGGCCACTGCGGCCTGACTCAGCGCCCCGATCGGCACCAACCGACCATCGGCCTCGCGTCGATGCATCGGCACCACGGCCTCGCCAAATGCACGCACATCACCGCCGGCGTTCACCCAGCCGGCCACGGCACCCGCTCGCCGCAGCGCCGAGACCGCCAGGTCCACCGCGAAGCCCTTGGCCACGCCGTCCAGCGTCAACCGCAAGGGCCGGTGCAGGCGCACCCAACCCGGGCCGATCTCGATGTCATCGACGTGCCCGCGAGGCAGCCAGTTCTGCCCCTGCTCGGGCAGCACACCCGCTTCGGTCAGCAAGCCGCCCACGGTGATGTCGAACGCACCACCGCTGCGCCGCATCAGCGCACACGCCAGGCGCAGCAGGCGAAGGGTGTGGCGCTGCGCAGGCACGCACAAACCATGGGTGGCATTCAGGCGAGACAACTCGCTCGACGCATCCTGCACGCTCCAGTCGCGCTGGGCCAGCTCGATGGCCTGCCAGGCCTGCTCCACCGCATGCACCGCACCGAGCCCCTCCGCGTGGACCTCCACGAAGGTGCCCAGCAAGGGCCGCATGCGGCGCACCACCTCCACAGGGTTCAGGCCTTCGCCAGGAACAGCTTGTGGATGGCCAGCAGGCGCTTGACGCCGTCCATCACGTTGCGGCACGACAGCGTGGCACCCGTGATGTTGGGCACGTCCTCGTCGAGCTTGAAGGGGTCGGACAAGGTCTTGCCCACCAGGTGCTTGCGCCAGCTCGCCTCGCGGACCTGCCCGCCATGCGTCTCGCGGTACTCCATCACCTCCACGCCCAGGACGCGCCCGTCTGGCGATATCGCCACGGCGTAGGTGATGAAGTCGTGCTTGCCGATCACGTCGTCCACGATGAACCAGCCTTGCAACTGGCCATCGCGCTCGGCGCGCCACACCTTCTGGGCATCCCAGCGCTGGCGCAGGCCGGAAGCCGCCTTGATGCGGTCCTTCTGGGCATCGTCGAATTTGAGCGATGCCTCGGCAAACACCTTGGCCGACGGGAACAAGGCCGCCTGCGCCTGTGCCACCGACAGGTAGCTCATGGCGTAGGTGGGCGGCGCGGCCACGGCCAGGGCCGCCACCGGCAACAGGAATGCGCTCCAGTCACGCGTCGTGCTCATGCCCGGCTCCTTCAGAAGTTGAAACCCACCTTCAGGCGGATTTCCTGCTTCGTCTTCTCAATGAGATGCAGTTTCTCGGTCTGACCTTCGTACTTCTCGCCGCCCCCGCGAACCTGCTTGAACCAGGTCAGCGTGACCCACCAGTCCTTGGCGCCGTAGTGCAGGCTCGGGCCCGCGAAAACGGACCAGCGCTCCTTGCCGACATCGGTCTCGTACTCGGCTTCGTACTGGGTTTCCGCGCCAATGAACCAGCCAGGTGCGAAGCGGTAGGTCAGGCCCGTGGACAGCTTGGTTTCGATCTCCACCTCGGGTTCGGTGGACCATTCGAAATCTTCAGGCAGGTTGCTGATCGCTGCGCGCTTGGCATAGGTGGCTTCCAGCGCGGCGTTCGTCACCCAGACGACCTGGCCCTCGGCAAAATACTTCTGCAGTTGCGCGCCCAGCTCGAACTTGTTGGCCTTCTTCTTCTGGCCAGAATGGGGATCCACCGTGTTGCGGGTGAATTCGAACGTGCCCGACAGGCCGATGTCGTCTTTGGCCGGGCTCAGGAAGTTGTACTTGGCTTCCAGAGAGAAGCCGGCCGGCTTCAGGTCAAAAGACTTGTCGCCCGGCAAGTAGCCGTCGATCAGCAAGCCACTGGTCGTCAGCGACATCAGCTTGACCGCGCCCGACACCGTCAGGCGGTTGGTCACGCCGTACTCCAGCTCGGTCAGGTAGTCGGTGGCGCGGTAGGTGCCTTCGCCCTTGTCGCTGCGGTGGGTGACGAACTGGTAGAGCTCGAACGATCCCTGGGGCAGGGTCTCGCTGCCACGGGCGTAGCCAAAAAGGTTTTCATCGGCGTGCGCATGGGTGCCGAGGACAGCCAGGGCCAGGGCCGAGGCGCGCAGGGTGCGTGAAGGGTTCATGGGAGGCTTTTTGATGTGCGATTGAACTTTACGAATCTTAATGCGATTGATTCGCACCTAAGTTCAATCCAGATCAAATCACCCCGTTTCAGGGGCAGCCCCGAATCAACCCATCACCACCGGCCCGCCCTTGGCCAGCGCCCGCTGGTAGGCAGGACGCCCTTCCATGCGCTTGGCATAGGCCAGCAAGTTGGGGTGCGCGGCGGCCGCATCCGAGCGAGACAGCAGGGCCGAGACCGCAAAACTCATCTGGAAGTCGGCCAGGCTGATCTGATCGCCGGCAAACCAGGTGTGACGCCCCAGGTGGTCTTCGATGAAGGCCAAAGAGGTGTTCACGTTCGGGTCGATCAACTGCTTTTGCACGCGCTTGCACAGCTCCCGCGCGATCGGCTTGACAAAAAAGGGCATGGGCTGTGTCGGGATCGTCATGAAGACCAGCTTCATGACCAGCCAGTTCATCAACGAGCCTTCCGCAAAGTGCATCCAGAAACGCACCTGGCGGTGCTCCGGCGTGCCCACGGCGGGCACCAGGCGCGCCGCATCACCCGGGGCTTGGCGGCCGTATTGCTCGACCAGGTACTCCAGGATGGCGCCCGACTCCGCGATGACCTCGCCCCGGTCGGTGATGACGGGTGACTTGCCCAGCGGGTGAACCTGCTTGAGCTCTGGCGGCGCCAGCTTGGTGACCGGGTGGCGTTTGTAGACCTTGAGCTCGTAAGGTTGGCCGAGCTCTTCCAGCAGCCACAGGATCCGCTGTGACCGAGAGGTTTCGAGGTGATGAACGGTGATCATGCGCGAAGCATAGCGTGCTGCGGTGCAGCATGCACAAGCGGGGTTACCTCGGGGTGATCCGTTCGGACGATGCGGACGTGACCGAAGTGGCGGTCGGCGCCACCGTGGCAGCGTCGCCCAGCCCACCGCCAGCCGACTGGTAGAGCGTGATGAGCGCGTCCAGCCGGTTGAAGCGGTTGAGCGCCAGGTTGTTTTCGGCCTGGCGGCGGGTTTCCTGGGCGTCCAGCCAGGTCTTCAGGGGCACGGCACCGGCGCGGTAGCGGGCCTCGGAGAGGCGTTCGCTGTCGCGGGCCGCGGCCACCGCGATCTGCAGGCGCTCGCCCTGCTGCTCGTAGCGCAGGCGCGAGGCCAGGGCGTTGTCCACCTCGGACAAGGCCGTGTACCAGCTCTGGCGAAAACCCCGGATGGCCAGCTCGTGGTCGGTTTTCGAGATGTCGACGTTGCGCTGCACGTCGCGCCACTGCACGAAGGGCAGCAGCAGGCCGGCGCCCAGGGTGCCCACCGGGTCGGCCAGCACGCGGCCGAGCTCGCTCGAGCTGCCGCCCACGCTGCCGGTCAGCGTGAGCTTGGGGTAGGCGGCGGCGCGCGTGGCGTCCACCTGGGCCAGGGTCTTG
>NZ_DCXA01000059.1:32051-36603 GCF_002328915.1 Aquabacterium sp. UBA2148 | reverse complement strand
TGTTGGGGTTGTGGGCCTCGCTGTCGGCGAAGACGATGCGGGCGCCGCGCAGCGCGAAGGCGTTGGCCGTCGACACGAAGGTGAAAGCCGGCACGATCACCTCGTCGCCCTCGCGGATGTTCAGCAGCAGGGCCGCCATCTCCAGCGCGTCGGTGCACGAGGTGGTCATCAGCGCCTTGCGGAAACCATAGCGCTGCTCGAAGAAGGCGTGGCAGCGCTGCGTGAAGACGCCGTCGCCCGAAATCTTGCCCGAGGCCACCGCCTCGGCGATGTACACCAGCTCCCTGCCGTGCAGGTAGGGCTTGTTGAAGGGGATGTTGGGGCGCGCCGCCAAGGGCGCAGCCGGCATGTGAGCTTGCATGAGCCACCTCCGATGCTGGCATCTTGAGGTTTTGGCGCGGGGCCAAGGCGCCGATAACCGGCTTGGCGGCAGCCCTGTTGAGGCCTTATCCGGCTGCGTGCTTTCGCCTCAAGCCGCGGCCCTGCGCTGATCTTGGCGAAACAGCTTGCTCAGGTCGCTTGCCAGTCGGTCAGCGCAGAAGTGAGCGCGCGCGAGCTCGATGTTGCGCTCGCGCAGGGCACTCGGCAAGTGGGTGGGGTCGAACTGGTTGAGGTCGCAGGTGGCCAGGCCCAGCTGGTTCAGGTAGCGGGTGTGGGCCTGGTCGGGGCGCATGAACACCTTCTTGCCCAGCGCCAGCAGGCTGACGATGTTGCCCATGCCTTGCTGACGGTTGTGGTGCATCACGGCGATGTCGATGCCGGTGAGGAAGTCGTTGTAGGCCGCCAGGGGCAGCATCTCCAGCATCGGTTTGAAGCGCGCGCCGAACATCGCGCGGCCATTGGCCATGACCAGTTCGCGGTATTTGGGGTCGCCGTAGGACAGCGGGCAGTGCACTTCCATGTCGTCTCGCGCATGCCGCGCGATCAGTGCAAAGGCTTCGAGGTGGCAGTTGGTCTCGGTGGCGGAGTTGCCGACCAGGATGCGCACGCCGGGCTGCCCTGTGGGCGGCGGGGCATGACGCGGCGCGATGTTCGACGGGTAGGCGAAGGTGCTCAGGTGCTGGGCCTGGCCGCCGTAGCGCTTTTGCGCCAGGACCATGTCGCCAGGGATGCCGGCCATGCCGCCCAGTTGCGAGATCACGCCCTGGCGCACGATTTCCTGGTGCAGCCAGCCGGGCGACGGCTCGGTGGGCACAGCCTGGTACAGGTCGCCGCCCCAGATGACCCAGTGCGACTTGCGCGCCAGCGCGGGCAGGGCGTAGAGGATGCGGTTGATCGCCTCTGACCACAGGCCGTGCAGCACGATGCGCTCTGCGCTGTGCAGGGTCTCGACCAGGCGGACGTGGTCGTCGGCGCTGGCCACCCATTCCACCGGGTGAGCCGGGGTGAGGCCGTGCTCCCAGCGCGCCGCGCCCATCAGGCAGAAGCGGTGCTCGGCCAGGTCGAAGTGTTCAGCCACGAAGTCGATGAAGCGCGGGATGAACTTGTCCAGCACCATCAGGTGCACGGTGCGGGCACCGGGTGCTGCGCGGGTGCTCATGCGGCGGCTTCCGTGGCGTCGGCTTGTGCGCTCAGCCGGGCCTGGATGTGCAAGGCGGGCAGGCGAGAGCTCGTGCAGCCGATCGTCACGTCCGGCATGACCTGGCCGATGAGGTCTTGCGCCTGACGCAGCTCGTCGGCGGGCAGGCCCAGCATCCACAGGTCGAAGTGGGTGGGGTGCATCAGCGGTGCGATGGCCGCCAGGCCCACCAGGGGCAGGCGCTTGCCGCCCCATGCATCGGCCGCGACGACCACCGTGTCGAAGGCCGGGCCCTCGGGCAGGGCGGCCAGTTCGGGCAGGTAGGCGGGGGCATCTTCCAGGATGTATTCGGCCCAAGGCGCGATGACGTCGTCCTGCACTGGCGCCAAAGGCGTGGCCGATTCGGTGGCTCGCAGCCGGGTCACGCAGGCGCCATGCTGGGTGGCCAGGCAGGCCAGGGCCTCCAGCGCGGGCCCGGTGCCGACGCACAGCACCTGCCTGCCCGGGATCAGGCCCAGGTGCTGTTGCCAGGCCAGCAGCTGCACGGCGTCGAGCGCGTGCAGTTCGTCGGCGGGCACGGTCTGCAGCAAGCTGGGCACCTGCTGGGCCAGGTGAACGGCGCAAGCGGTCTCCCACGGCGATGCGGCTGCCGCGGGCTCTGAGGGAGCGGGGCGGGCAACAGGGGCGCTCGCTTCGGCGAGATCGAGGCGGGGCAGCGGTGCTTTGGACAGCACGATCTGCGCACAGGCGCGTTGCTTGGGCGAGGACAAGGTCTGCCGCTCCTCGGCCTGGTTGTGGTGCGACTGCGGGTTGCTCTCGGTGTAGCGGTAGGCGTGAACGGGGATGTAGTGGTAGCGCCGCGTCTGGTCGAGGATGGGGTAGGCGATGGCCAGGTCGCAGGCGGCGTCCAGCCAGTTGCCGTCCGGGTACTGGAAGTATTCCTCCGGCACGGTTTCGAGCAGCGAGGCCCGGAAGCTGAAAAGGTGGCTGGTCAGCCAGCGCTGGGCACGGGGCGACTTGTTGCGGTCCAGCGGGCCATTGCCGCCGAAGCGGCCATGGTCGGTCAGGTAGTTCGTCCAGACGACGTCGTTGCCTTGGCGGTAGGCGTGAGCGAGTTGCGCCAGCACCGTCACGTCCAGCAGGAAGTCGTCCGCGTCCAGCACCGCGACGATGTCGTGCTCGCGGGCGGCGCGGCGAAGGTGGGTGCTGGCGTTGCAGGCCTTGCCCAAGCGCTCGGGGTTGCGCACCAGCTCGAATCGGCCGGGTAGCAGCTCAGACAGGGCCGCTTGAGCGGCACCCGCCGTGTCGTCGTCGGAGCAATCGTCGATGAACAGCACGTGCACGTTCGGGTGCGTCTGCCGGGCCACCGATGCAATGGCCTCCCTCACGTAGGGCGCGCAGTTGCGGCCGGTCATGAACATGAGCACGCTGAGGGGCTGGCTGCTGGCCATCGTCGGTCCTTTCTGTCGGGACCGGTGCGGGGCGCCCACATGGCGGCCCGTCTCAGGCGCAGGCGGCCTGGGTCCACGGTCAGGAGATTAGGCCGAGGCAGGGCGTGGCACTGGGTCGATCAGCGCTGGGCAGGGGGTGCTGTTCTGCCGTTTCAACGGAGCGCGCTGAGGCGGGTGGCTCAGAAGATCCGCTGGCCCGTCAGCCGCTCGTGCTCCCGCACGGCAAAGCGGTCGGTCATGCCCGAGATGTAGTCGGCCACGGCACGGTGCCGGTCGTCGCGCTGGGCGTAGGCCGGTTTCATCTCGGACGGCGAGGCCACGTAGGCGTGGAACAGCTCGGTCAGCACCTGCTTGGCCCGCGCCGTGGTCTCGTTCACCTGAGGGTGGCGGTACAGCTCCTTGAACAGGAAGCGCTTGAGCTGGGTGCTGGCCTCGCGCATCTCGGGGCTGAAGCGCACCAGGGGCGGGCAGCGGCGGGCCTCGTCGGCATCGGCTGGCTGGTGCTCTTCGAGCCTCGCGCGGGTGGCGTCGATCACGTCGTAGACCTGCTGCGAGAGCATGCGGCGGATGCTGTCGAACAGCAGGCGGCGGCCCGTGGCGCCTGCGAACTCGGCCAGCGTCTCGTCGCGAAACCGCGTGAACAGAGGCACCGCCTCGAGCTGCTCCAGCGTGATCAGGCCCGAGCGAACGCCGTCGTCGATGTCATGGGCGTTGTAGGCGATCTCGTCGGCCAGGTTGCACAGCTGGGCTTCCAGGCTGGGCTGGGTGCCCTCGATGAAGCGCCGGCCCACGCCGCCCGGCTCGGCGGCTTCGAGCAGCTCGGCGTTGCGCTTCGAGCAGTGCTTGAGCACGCCCTCGCGCGTCTCGAAGGTCAGGTTCAGGCCGTTGAAGGGCAGGTAGCGCTCCTCCAACTCGTCGATCACGCGCAGCGACTGCAGGTTGTGCTCGAAGCCACCGTGCTCGGCCATGCATTCGTTGAGCACGTCCTGGCCCGCGTGGCCGAAGGGCGTGTGGCCCAGGTCGTGCGCCAGCGCCACGGCCTCGACCAGGTCTTCGTTCAGACCCAGCGAGCGGGCGATGGAGCGACCCAGCTGCGCCACTTCCAGCGAGTGCGTCAGCCGCGTGCGGAACAGGTCACCCTCGTGGTTGAGGAACACCTGCGTTTTGTAGACCAGGCGTCGGAACGCCGTGCTGTGCACGATGCGGTCGCGGTCGCGTTGGAAGTCGCTGCGCGTGGGCGCCGAGGGCTCGGCGTGGCGGCGGCCTCGCGAACGATCGGGCTGGCTGGCGTAAGGGGCGTTCGTCATGCGCGGATCGTGCGGGGCTTTTTAGAACGAAGCCTCAGGCTGGCTTGACCACGTTGGCGGCGATCACCTCGCGCACCATGTCTTCCGGTGCCGGCTGCATGGTGGCCTGACCCAGCGGCCCGATCACCACGAAGCGGATCTGCCCGCCTTCGGCCTTCTTGTCCACCTGCATGAGTTCCAGGTAACGCTCGGCGCCCAGGTCGGGGCCGACCACGGGCAGGCCCGTGCGCTCGATCAGCGCCTTGATGCGCGCCGCGGTGTCGGCGTCGATCAGA
>NZ_DCXA01000059.1:19564-31979 GCF_002328915.1 Aquabacterium sp. UBA2148 | reverse complement strand
CCGCGGTGTCGGCGTCGATCAGGCCCAGGCGAGCCGACAGATCGGCCGCCATCACCATGCCGCAGCCCACCGCCTCACCGTGCAGCCACTCGCCGTAGCCCAGGCCCGCCTCGATCGCGTGGCCGAAGGTGTGACCGTAGTTCAGGATGGCGCGCAGGCCCGACTCCTTCTCGTCCTGGCCGACCACCCAGGCCTTGATCTCGCACGAGCGGCGCACGGCGTGGATCAGCGCTTCGCGGTCGCGCGCCAGCAGCTTGTCCAGGTTGGCTTCGAGCCAGGTGAGGAATTCGGCGTCGGCGATCGGGCCGTACTTGATGACCTCGGCCAAGCCGGCCAGCAACTCGCGCTGGGGCAGGGTATCCAGCGTGTCGAGGTCGCAGACCACGCGCAGCGGCTGGTAGAAGGCGCCGATCATGTTCTTGCCGGCAGGGTGGTTGATGGCCGTCTTGCCACCCACGCTCGAATCGACCTGCGCCAGCAGCGTGGTCGGCACCTGCACGAAGGGCACGCCACGCATGTAGCAGGCCGCAGCAAACCCGGTCATGTCGCCCACCACGCCGCCGCCCAGCGCGTACAGCACCGTCTTGCGGTCGGCGGCCTCTTCCAGCAACTTGGTGAAGACCTGGTTGAGCGCGGGCCAGTCTTTGAACTGCTCGCCATCGGGCAGCTCGACGTCCAGCACCTCTTTGTGCAGAGGGGCGATCGCCGCGCGCAGCTTGGCCGTGTAGAGCGGCCCGACCGTGGTGTTAGTGACGATCAGGGCCTTGGACGACTTGGGCAGCCCGGCGAAGCTCTCGGCCTTCAGCAGCCCACCGCCGATCAGGATGTCGTAGCTGCGATCACCCAGGTCGATGGGCACCAGGGTGTGACCTGCGTCGCTCAGGCGTGCGGGGGACGGGGCGGAGGGGGAAGCGGGTGCCATCGGGTCGCTGCGGTGTCGTCAACAGGTGCCCCGAACGTTTGCGCAAAGTTCGGACCTGGCCGCGATGCGAGGGGCATCCATGAGGTGAAAAGGGTGACGAGCCTTGACCCTGGCACTGGCGGCAAACGGTTAGGGCTGCTTCGTTCCCGATCTGACCCGGTTGGCCGCGCCTCCATGCAGGGAGGCCCGTCACCGACCATTGTACGCGAGGCCCGACACATGCGGGCCTCGTGGGCAACTTTGCGTCACCCCAGGTGGGTGACCATCGGAGGCATCACTCGCCCAGCAGCGCGGGCTTGAGCAGGTTGTCGGCAGGGTTGGCGCCGATCCAGATGCGCAGGATGGCGTTGTAGAAGCCCACATCAGGCAAGGTGGAGCCCAGTTGCTTGCCGTTCAGCGAGATGGTGGTGCCATTGGCCGGGTTGTAGTCGCCGATGATCACGTCGCCCTTTTTCACACCTTCGAACTCGGTGAACAGGTCGCCGAACTTGGTGATCTGGTTGACGAACTTGGTCTTCTCGTCTTTTTCCAGGTTCTTGTTGATGCCGGTGAGGAAGGCCTGGCCGAATTCATCGGAGGTCAGCTCGCGCAGGAAGACGATCTTGAAGCGCTTGGGGCCGCTCAGGGCCAGCACATCCGCTGGCGTGCTCTTCTTTTCGGTCAGGTACAGGCCGATGGCGTAAACCTTGAAGACGGCCTTGATGCGGGCGCCAGCGCCATTGAGCACCAGGGTCTTGCCTGCCACGGTGGCGGAGTCTTCGATGTTGGCGCCCTGGACCTGGACCGCCTGGGCAGCGGGCAAGGCACCGAACGTCAGGGCGGCGGCGGTCATCAGGGCAGAGAGTCGGGCTTTCATGGTGGGTTCCTTTGCGATCGATACACGCGGGTCAGGGGGGAGCGTCAGGCGTTCGAATCCAGCTTGAACACGCTGACCACCGCAGCCAGGTTGTGTGCCTGGTTCTGCATGGATTCGGCGGCCGCAGCGGCTTGCTCGACCAGGGCGGCGTTCTGTTGCGTCACGCCATCCATCTTCTGGATGCTTCGGGTGACCTCTTCGATGCCGTCGCTTTGCGAGCGAGAGGCGGCGGTGATCTCGCCAATGATGTCGGTCACGCGCTGCACGCTCGAGACCACGTTGTCCATGGTCTGGCCAGCGTCGCTGACCAGCTTGCTGCCTTGCTCGACCTTGTCCACCGACTCGTTGATCAGCGACTTGATTTCCTTGGCGGCGGTGGCCGAGCGCTGTGCCAGCGTGCGCACCTCGCCTGCCACCACAGCGAAGCCACGCCCTTGCTCGCCAGCGCGAGCGGCTTCAACGGCGGCGTTCAGCGCCAGGATGTTGGTCTGGAATGCGATGCCGTCGATCACGCTGATGATGTCGACGATCTTGCGTGACGAGGCGTTGATCGCTCCCATGGTGTCGACCACCTGGGCCACGACCTGACCGCCTTGTGCCGCCACCTGCGACGCCGTGGAGGCGAGCTGGTTGGCTTCGCTGGCGCTCTCGGCGTTCTGGCGCACGATGCGGGTCAGCTCGTTCATGGCCGAAGAGGTGTGGGCCAGCGACGAGGCTTGCTCCTCGGTGCGCACCGACAAATCCGAGTTGCCCGAAGCGATTTCAGATGACGCCGATGCGATGGCGACGGTGCCCTGGCGCACGTCACCGACGATGCGCTGCAGGCTGCGGTTCATCTCGTCGAGGGCGCGCATCAGCTCGCCCGTCTCGTCCTGGCTCTCGCTCTGGATCGAGGCGCTCAGGTCACCGGCCGCCACTTGCTTGGCCAGCGACACGGCGCGCGTCAGGGGGCGGGTGATGCTGCGGGTCGAGAACAAGGCCACACCGACGCTGACGGCAACGATGGCACCAGCCAAGCCCAGGATGAACACGGTGGTGTTGCGGGCGGTTTCTGCGGAGCGAGCGCCGGCTGCCTCCATCAGGCCGTTCTGGCGCGTGTTGAGTTGCTCCAGCGCGTCGAAGTACTTGGTGTGCATCGAACGCACCGAGAACAGGAACTTGGTCAGGGCCTCGTCTTTCTGACCTGCCTGAACCAGGTCCACGAACGCCTTTTGGGCCTTGTTCGAGCGTTCGCGGAACTTGGTCAGGTTGGCCAGCAGTTCCTTGTCGGCTTCGTCGGTCAGGGCCTTCTCGACCTCGGCCGCCAGCTCGACATTGAGCTTTTCGTACTTGGCGATGTTGGCCAGCTCACCCTTGATCTGCTCGTCGTCGCTCATCACCAGCACGCTGAGCATGCTGCGCGAGATTTCGTTGAGGTGGGCCTTCATCCGATTGGCGGTCACCGTTTGAGGGTAGGTGCCGTGCACGATCTCCGTGGTCTCGTGGCTCAGGCCCTGGATGCGGGTCAGGGCCAGGCCAGCCAACAACACCATCAGGGCGATCACGAGGCCGAAGCCGATCGTCAGTCGTTGACCAATGCGGATGTTGCGGATGTTGATCATGTGGTTTGCCCAGGAAATGCGAAAGGCGCTCTCCCCGACGGATCGTCACCCTTTTGCCTGAAGCAAAGCCGGTGAAATCCATCACGGATGAGCGCCTTATCGGCGGTTCAGGGGCAAACTGAATGCACACCGAGGGTTGCCCCTCGGGTGGCGTCAGCGCAGTTGCAGCTCCTCTGCGCCGTAGGTCACACCCAGCGGCTCGATGACGACCTGCTTGGGGCCGTCTTCCACGCGGCCGGCCACCCAGGCGTCGATGCCCAGTGACTTCGAGATCGCGACCACGCGCTCGGCCTGCTCGGCCGCCACGTACAGCGCAAAGCCCGCACCCATGTTCAGCGTGCCGTAAGCCTCGTGGTCGTCCAGGCCGCATTCCTTCTGCATGAAGGCCAGCACCGGCGTCTTGGGTGGCACGGCGGTGATGCGGTAGGTCAGCTGCTTGGGGTGGCGCAGCAGCTTGCGCCAGCCGTGGCCCGTCACGTTGGCGCAGTAGTTCGGGATGATGCCCTCGGCGGCCATGGCCTCGGTGACCGGCGAGTACAGCGTGGTGGGCGCCAGCAGGGCCTCACCGTAGCTTTGCCCGTTGCCGATGTCGGTCAGGTAGCCCTGGGGCAGGCGCTCGGCCAGCTTGCGCGCCAGCGACAGGCCGTTGGCGTGGATGCCGCTGGAGGCCAGGAAGACGATGGCGTCGCCCGCGCCCAGGTTGTCGCCCACCGACAGTCGGGTCTTGGGGCTGATGATGCCGGTGCACGATGCGGCCAGGTCCACGCGGCCATCGGCCACGATGCCGGCCAGGGCCGGGGTCTCGCCGCCGCCCCAGGCCACGTTGCAGACCTCGCAGGCCTTCTTCCAGCCGGCCACCAGGGCGTTGGCGCGCACCTTGTCGCCGAACCAGTCGGAGCCGCCAGCGGCCCAGTAGGCCTGAACCACCAGGGGCGTGGCGCCCACGGTGATCAGGTCGTTGACCGCCATGGCGATGGTGTCCTGCGCGATGCCGTCGTAGTAACTTTTGCCCGTCAGGGTGGCCATCTCGTCGGCCACCAGCGTCTTGGTGCCCAGGCACTCGACGATGGAGGCCAGGTACATCGGGCCCACGTCAACCACGTAGGCCGATTCGCCACGCGAGGCCAACACTTCGCTGAAGCCGTGGCTGGCCAGGTGGGTGCCGGTGGCTGCCGCTGCGCGCTGTGCCGCCACCTTCAGCGGGTCGATCAGATCGTAGTTGACGCCGGCCTGGTCGTACGTCAGGGGCGCGTTCTGGTTCGGGGGCGTGGCGGCGGTCATGGGCGGGCGTCGTCGTGGAGCGGAAAACCCGTAATTATCGTGCAGGCCAGGGCTCACTGGCTGAGTTTGCGCGCCTCCTCGATCTGGAGTTCGAAGTAACGCTGTCCGGAAAAGGCGATGGTGGCCATCAGCACGCCAGCGCCGATCAGCAGCGCCAGGGCGATGCCGATCACCGTCAGCCACCCGGCTTGCGGCGCTTGCGAGGCAGGCGTGCCGGGGTTGTGGCGGGCGTTCCAGCGCTCGTCCGGGGTCAGCCCGTAGAGGATGGCTTGCAGCATGGTGGCCGCCACGGTGAAGCCCAGCACCGGGATCAGCGCCCAGGACAAGTGGTCGTCCTGGCCGAACTCGGCCACCCGGTTGAGGCCCCACAGCCCGATGGCCGTGGGCACGGGCAGCAGCCAGCCCAGCAGGTCGCCCAGGCCGTGCAGGTAAAAGCGGTGCAGGCCCAGGGGGCCGCCGAGCAGCGCCAGCCAGGTGGCCAGGGTCTTGGAGCGGGGCGCGCGTGTCGAGGGAGAGGTCGCCATGGGCTGGAGGTGTTTGCAGCGAGCTGTCGAGAGTCGGTGCTGTCAGGGGGCGAGGTGCAGTTTTTTGCGCAATCTCGTGTCGTCAGACTATAATCCGAGGTTTTGCGGCCCGAGCTGGGCTGGTTGATGCTTGGCAAGGCTTGTTTTTGCCGCAGCAGCCGGCCTGCGCGTATCTAATCGTGCCGCCGAAAAATCAACCGCCGGCAGGCCTGATCCCCCCGATGAGTCGAAGGGTTGCAGCGTGCCGGCTTTGGCTGCCGATCCCCGAGTGTCTCCCGGGCGAGGTGGCCGCCCAACTGATCTGAAGGACACACCATGGTCGTGATTCGACTTGCACGTGGCGGCTCCAAGAAGCGCCCTTTCTACAACATCGTCGTTGCTGAACAGAAGAACCGTCGTGACGGTCGCTTCCTGGAGCGCGTGGGCTTTTACAACCCCGTGGCTTCCGGCAAGGCCGAAACCCTGCGCCTGTCGCTCGACCGCGTGAACCACTGGGTGGAAAGCGGCGCTCAGCCCTCCGCCGCCGTGACCCGCCTGCTGCGCGAAGCCGGCAAGGCCCAGCCCGCCGCCTGATCGATCAGGCATGACGGATCGCGCCCCGAGCACACCGCTGGTGCTGGACGACGGAGTCGTCTGGCCCGAAGACGCGGTGGAAGTGGGGCGCGTCGTCGACGCCTGGGGCGTCAAGGGCGGCATCAAGGTGCAGCCCTTTTCATCCGACCCCCAGGCCCTCTTCTGCACGAAGAAATGGTTCCTGCGCCCCGCTGAAGCCAGCGCGGGTGCTGTGGTTCGCCCCGGTGCTTCACCAGCTGCCCAGGCCACGAAGGCCGCAGGTGCCGTGACCTCCGCGGGCGCGGCCAAGCTGGCTCGCCCTCGTTTCCTGCAGGTCAAGACGGCCCGCGAGCAGGGCGATGTCGTGGTCGTCACCGCCGATGACCTGGTCGACCGCAACGCCGCCGAAGCGCTCAAGGGCGCTCGCGTTTTTGTTTCGCGCTCGGCCTTCCCCACGCCCGACGAGGGTGAGTTCTATTGGGTCGACCTGATTGGCCTGGATGTGCGCAACCCGCAAGGCGAGTCCCTCGGCCGCGTGATCGACCTGCTCGACACCGGGCCCCAAAGCGTGCTGCGTTGCGAGCACGAAGGCGCCGATGGCAAGCCTGCCGAGCGCCTGATCCCCTTCGTGTCGGCCTACATCGTGAGCGTCAGCCTGGCCGACAAGCTCATCGTGGCCGATTGGGGCCTCGATTACTGATCACCTGCACGGGTGACCAGCGCCCAAGGGCTGCGCTGAGCTTGGGAGTTTGTCCATGGCCGTTCGCTTCGACGTCATCACGCTGTTTCCCGAGTTGTTCGTGCCCTTTCAGCAGGCCGGGGTGGCGCGGCGCGCCTTCGAGTCAGGCCAGGTGGACCTGCGCCTGTGGCAGCTTCGCGATCACGCCGAGGGTGTTTACCGCCGGGTCGATGACCGGCCATTCGGTGGTGGACCAGGCATGGTGATGCTGGTCGAGCCCCTGGTGCGCTGCCTGGGCGCCATCCGTGCGCAGCAGGTCGAGCAGCGTGGCGAGCGCCTGCCGGTGATCTGGTTCAGCCCGGCCGGGCCGCGCCTGACGCAAAAGCGCGTGCAGCAATTGGCCGCCAGCCCTGGCGCTGTGCTGGTGTGCGGCCGCTACGAAGGCGTGGACCAGCGTTTCATCGATGCCCACGTGGACGAAGAACTCAGCCTGGGTGACTACGTGCTCTCGGGCGGTGAGTTGCCCGCGCTGACGCTGATCGATGCGGTGGCGCGCCTGCAGCCCGGCGTGTTGCACGACGCTGCCTCGCACGAGCAGGACAGCTTCTCGGATGGCCTGCTGGACTGCCCGCATTACAGCCGCCCCGAGGTGTTGCCGGGCGCCGAGGGCGCTGCCGATCAGGCCGTGCCGCCGGTGCTCATGTCGGGCCACCATGCGCAGATCGCACGCTGGCGTCGCGAGCAGCAACTGGCGTTGACCGCGCGTCGCCGGCCAGAGCTGATCGAGGCGGCCAGGGTGCGTGGCGAGCTGTCGAAAAAAGATGAAGACTTTCTCCGCAGTTTGACGCTATAATCTGCGGTTTTCCGATCCTCTGCCCGGCTTTGCTGGGGCCGCTCTTGCAAAGGGGCGTGCACTTGGCGCCAATTTTTCAACGCGCGGGCATGATCATCAAGGAGCCTTTGATGTCCAACATCATCCAGCAGCTCGAGCAAGAAGAAATCGCTCGTCTGAACAAGACCATTCCCTCTTTCGCCCCTGGCGACACCGTGATCGTGTCCGTCAACGTGGTCGAAGGCACCCGCAAGCGTGTCCAGGCCTACGAAGGCGTGGTCATTGCCAAGCGCAACCGTGGCCTGAACTCCAGCTTCATCGTCCGCAAGATCTCCAGCGGCGAAGGCGTGGAGCGCACGTTCCAGCTGTACAGCCCGCTGATCGCTTCGATCGAAGTCAAGCGCCGCGGTGACGTCCGCCGCGCCAAGCTGTACTACCTGCGCCAGCGTTCGGGCAAGTCGGCACGCATCAAAGAGAAGCTCGCGTAAGCTGGTCCTCTTTCGCAGTCATCACTGCTCAAGCCGCCCTCGCTCACGCGACGGCGGCTTTTATCATTGGCGCATGGCCCTCACCATCGACCCGCGTGCCGCCGAGTTGCTCGGGCACGACCTTCACCTGCCTCCCGTCTCGCCTGATCGATTCTCGCGTCAGGCTTTGAGCGCGCGCTTTGCGTCACCACCGATCTGGCAGCCAGACATCGAGGTCGAGAAGTGGTATCGGGCGCCCGACCCGGTTCAGGCGGCGGTGCTGGTGCCGCTGGTCATGCGTGAACGCGCTTCGGTGCTGCTGACCCAGCGCACTGCACACCTGAAAAAACACGCTGGGCAGATCAGCTTCCCGGGGGGGCGCATGGAGCCCACCGACCTGAATCCGGTGGCAGCAGCCCTGCGCGAAGCACACGAAGAGGTGGGGCTGGAGCCCGAGCGCATCGAGGTGCTGGGCAGCCTGCCCACGTACACGACCGGCACCGGCTTCATCGTCACGCCGGTGGTGGGCCTGATCACGCCGCAAGCGGGTGAGCACGAGGGCCTGATCATGCGGCCCGACCCGGGCGAGGTGGCCGAGGCCTTCGAGGTGCCGCTGGACTTCCTGATGGACCCCCGCCACCACCAGCGCCGCGCCTTCGACATGTCGGGCACGCAGTTGGACTTCTTTGCCATGCCCTGGTCGCCGCAGCCCGACAAGGAGTACTTCATATGGGGTGCGACAGCGGCGATGTTGCGAAATTTATACCGCTTCCTCTCGGCCTGAGCCCGGCACGGCGCCCCGGGGGCAATTACACGGGATTTGATCGGGTTGGGTCACAGCACCACCGCTATCATCGGCGCATGAGCTTTTTTGCCGTGCTCTTCGCCTTGCTGGCGGAGCAGCTCAAGCCCTTGTCCAACCTCAACCCCATCCACCACGCGCTGGCGGCCTGGGTGCGTTGGGCTGGTCGCAATTTCGACGCCGGTGCCGACGTGCACGCTCGCGTGGTTTGGGCCATCACGGTGCTGGCGCCCGCCTCGCTGGTGGCCCTGAGCTACTTTTTCATCGACCGCTACAGCACGGTGCTGTCGCTGATCTTCGACGTGGCGGTGCTGTATTTCACGCTGGGTTTCCGCCAGTTCAGCCACCATTTCACCGACATCCGCGATGCGCTGGAGGCGGGCCGTGAAGACCGTGCCCGCGAGCTGCTTGCGCATTGGCAGAACCTGGACGCCAGCGAGCTGCCGCGCACGGAGATCCTGCGCCACGTGCTGGAGTACTCGCTGCTGGCGGCCCATCGCCACGTCTTCGGTGTGTTCTTCTGGTTCGTGGCGTTGTCGACCGTCGGCCTGGGCCCGGCTGGCGCGGTGCTTTACCGACTCTCCGAGTTCGCCAGCCGCTACTGGGCCTACCGCAGCCGCGTGACGGGCACGCCCACGCACGACAGGCTGATGAACCTGTCCCAGACCTTGTTCACCTGGCTGGACCACGTGCCGGCGCGCATGACGGCCTTTGGCTTTGCGGTGGTGGGCAACTTCGAGGACGCCATCGACGCTTGGCGGCGCCACGCCGCTTTGTGGGTGCGCCGCAATGAAGGTGCGATCCTGTCTTCTGCCTCGGGGGCGCTGGGTGTGCGCCTGGGCGGGCAAGTGGCCCCGGTGTCGGGCTCGCCCGATGTCAGCCGAACCATGAGCCAGGGCGATTCGCCCGATGTCATCGAGGCCCAGGGCAGCACGCAGGGCTCGACGCCGATGCTCGCGCACCTGCGAAGCGTCGTGGGCCTGATCTGGCGTTCGGTGGTGCTGTGGATGCTGCTGCTGGCGCTGCTGTCGCTGGCCAACCTGGTGGGTTGACGCCCGGCGTGACGATCAGAGCGCGCGGGCGCGCGTCAGCCAGTCGCTCAGGGCATCGACCATGTCGCCTTGGCTGAACGAGCAACTTTCTTCTGTGAACAGGGCGGCGCTTTCGAGTTGGCTGAGCACGCGCTCGAGCACGTCCTGGTAGCGCTGCGGCAGCGCGGGCTGGTGGCCTTGTGCGGCTTCGCGCCAGGTGCGGGTCAGCTCGGAGAGCGGCAGTTGCCCATGGCGGAAGGCGTCGAGCGTGGCGGGCAGGGCTGAGAGGCGATCGGTCATGCGTCGGTCACCAGCGAGGCTGGCTCAGTTCTTCGAAGAGGTCGGTGTACAGGCTCAGGCGGATGGGACTGATTTCGCCGCGATCGACCGCTGCGCGCACGGCGCAGCCGGGCTCTTGCCGGTGCGTGCAGTTGTGGAAGCGGCAGTCGGCGAAGTGGGCGGCCAGGTCGGGCATCAGGCGCACGAGCTCGGTCGGCGGGATGTGGTGCAGGCCGAATTCCTGAAAGCCTGGCGAGTCGATGACGGCGCTGGTGCGCGTGTCGTCGAGCCAGTACCAGAGGCTGGAGGTCGTGGTGTGGCGGCCCGAGTTGAGCGCTTGGGAGATCTCGCCGACTTCGGCGCGGGCGTCGGGCAGCAGGGTGTTGATCAGCGTGCTCTTGCCGGCACCCGATGGGCCCAGCACCAGCGAGGCCTTGCCTTGCAGCATGGGCAGCACCTGTTCGCGGGCGGCATCGCCTTCGCCTTGGCCCTTGTCCTTGAGGGACAGCTCGACCACGTTGTAGCCCATGGCTCGGTAGGGCGCCAGGCGCTGGCGCGCGGTGTCTGCGCCGGGCAGGTCCACCTTGTTGAGCACGATGGTCACGGGGATGTCGGCCGAACGGGCGGCAATCAGGGCCCGCGTGAGCTGCATCTCGCTGAAGACGGGCTCCACCGCGATCCACATCAGCAACTGGTCGAGGTTGGCCGCGAAGGACTTGCTGCGCCATTCATCCTGGCGCCACAGCAGGTTGCGGCGTTCGTCGACCGCGACGATGACGCCTTCGTCGCCGCCTTCGATGTGTTGCCAGCGCACGCGGTCGCCGACCACGGCTTCGCTCTTTTTGCCACGGGGGTGGCAGATCAGCCGCTCGCCATCGGGGTTCTCGACGACGACGTGGCGTCCGTGGGTGGCCACGACCAAGCCGCTTTCGGTGCCTTCGGTGTTGGGGGCTTTGTCCTTGCTGCGCGCGGGGCGGCCGCTGCCGTGTGTGCGCTTCATGCGAGCAGGGCGTCGACCCGTGCCGCGCAGATGAAGTCGTTGATCGACAGGCCGCCGACCGAGTGGGTGGACCAGTTCACGGTGCAGCGGCTGTAGGCCACCAGCAGGTCGGGGTGGTGGTCTTGCTCGTGAGCGATCCAGGCGACGGCGTTGACAAAGGCCATGGTGCGGTGAAAGTCGGGGAAGCTGTGGGTGCGGGTCAGGACCACGGCGTCGCCTTCGCGCTCGATGGTCCAGGCGGTCAGTTGCTCGAGCAGCCTGGCCGCTTGTTCGTCGGTCAGGGCCGGGCCGGTTTGGTGGCTGCAGCGTTGAGCGCACAGAGGCGTGTTCGCCGGGCCGGTCGGGTGCGGGAGGCTGGATGTCATGGCAGGGTCCTCACGCGGGTGTGGGGGCAGAGATGGCGCGCATGGCGGCCAGTCGCTCGAGTGCTGGCGGGTGCGAGTAGTGAAAGCGCACGTACAGCGGGTCGGGGGTGAGCGTCGATGCGTTGTCCTGGTAGAGCTTGACCAGGGCGTTGGCGAGGTCTCGACCATCGGACTGAGCGCAGGCGTAGGCGTCGGCCTCGTATTCGTCGCGGCGCGAGAAGCCCGACATCAGCGGCACGATGAAGAAGGCAAAAGGCGGCAGCGCCAGCATGAGCAGCAGCAGCGCCAGCGCGTCATTGGGCGCGTTGAGGTTGGGGCTCACGCCCAGGCCCAGGTAGAAGTCGGCCTGGCGCGAGAGCCAGCCCAGCAGCGCAAAAGCCAGCAGGCTCAGGCCGAACATCATGACCATGCGCTTGAGCACGTGGCGGTGCTTGAAGTGACCGAGTTCGTGGGCCAGCACGGCTTCGACCTCGCCATGGCTGAGCTTGCTCAGCAGGGTGTCGTAGAACACGACGCGCTTGCCCTGGCCCAGGCCGGTGAAGTAGGCGTTGGCGTGGGCCGAGCGGCGGCTGCCGTCCATCACGAAGAAGCCCTTGGCGGTGAAGCCGCAGCGGTCCATCAGGGCCTTCACGCGCTCGGCCAGGGCCTGGTCTTTCAGGGGCTCGAACTTGTTGAACAGCGGGGCGATGAAGATGGGGAAGACGATCATCATCAGCAGGGCAAAGCCCACCCAGGCACCCCAGGCCCACAGCCACCAGGCGTCGCCAGCGGCGCCCATGAGCCACAGGATGAGGGCTGCGATGGGCGCGCCGATGACCACGCCGACCACGCCCTGGCGGAGCTGGTCGCCCACCCAAATCGGCCACTTCATGCGGTTGAAGCCGTGGCGTTGCTCGATGCGGAAGGTGTGCCAGGCTTCCAGGGGCAGGTCGACCAGGGCAGAGATCAGCGTGAAGGCGCCCAGCAGCGTCAATTGGTAGACCAGTGGGTGAGCGCGCTCGCCACCGCCCACCGGCAGCAGCCAGTCGCGCAGGGTGGTGTTGAGGGCGTCGAGCCCGCCGAGCAGGGTCCATCCCAGCAGCACGGCGGTGCCCACCAGGGTGCTCACCATGCCGAATCGCAGCTTGTCGAGCGTGTAGTCGGCGGCGCGCTGGTGGCTGCGCAAGGTGATGTTGCCGCTGAAGGGCTGGGGCACGGCTTCGCGGTGGCGGGCGACGTGGCGGG
>NZ_DCXA01000059.1:17540-19497 GCF_002328915.1 Aquabacterium sp. UBA2148 | reverse complement strand
GGCGGCCATCCAGCCACAGGCGCACGAGCACCGAGGCGAGGACGAAGCTCACGAAAAGCGTGGTGACGAGGCTGGCTTGCATGCCCGGGAGTGTACGTTTGCCGCACAATCGCGACCACGGCTGCGCGGCCAAGACCCTGGTGAGCAGGGCGGTGTCGGCGCGGCTTTTGTCAGCACATGAGGATGTCGATGAGCGAAACCACACCTGGCGCCGAGCAGGCCCCCGCCACCTTGGTCAAGAGCGACCAGAACCTGATCTGGATCGACCTGGAGATGACGGGCCTCAAGCCCGAGAGCGATCGCATCATCGAGATCGCCGTGGTGGTGACCGATGCGCAGTTGAACAACCGCATCGAAGGACCGGTGTTCGCCGTGCATCAGAGCGACGCGACGCTCAACCTCATGGACGCCTGGAACAAGGGCACCCACGGCCGCAGCGGCCTGATCGACCGGGTCAAGGCCTCGACCGTGAGCGAAGAGGAAGCCAGCCAGGCGGTGATCGACTTCCTCAAGCAATACGTGCCGGCCAACAAGTCGCCCATGTGCGGCAACTCGATCTGCCAGGACCGCCGCTTCCTGGCCAACTACATGCCCAAGCTGGAAGCCTTCTTCCACTACCGCAACCTCGACGTGAGCACGCTCAAGGAGCTGGCCAAGCGCTGGAAGCCGGGCCTGGCCGAAGGCTTCAGGAAGGCCCAGAAGCACACGGCGCTGGCCGACATCCACGAGTCCATCGACGAGCTGGCGTATTACCGCGAGCACTTCCTGGTGAAGTGAGGTGGCGGTGAGCGAGTTGAGCGCGCCCGCCATCGTGAGGGTGGCGCAGCCTTCCAGCGCCGGGGCGATCGATCACCCCAGGCCTGACAGGCTGGTGCGCGGCAACCCGCGCCGTGAAACGTGGTCGCTGTACGAGTCGGGCGACGGGGTGAGCAGCATCGGCATCTGGGCTTGCGAGCCGGGGATGTGGCGCATCGTGTTCGCCGCGAACAAGGAAGAGTACTTCTTCGTGCTCGAAGGACACGTGCGGCTGCACGACGAAGCTGGTGTGGCGGTGGACGTGCGCGCCGGTGAAGGCGCTGTGATCCCGGCCGGCTTCGTGGGCGCCTTCGAGGTGGTGGAGCCAGTGCGCAAGCACTTCGTGGTCATCGAACGGCCAGGCCTTCAGCCTCAAGCCCCGCTGGGCTGACATCGCCAGGCGGCCACGGCCGAGGCCAGCAGCTCGCTGAGCGATGCGCCTTCGCCTGCTTGCCAGCCGGGCGTCAGGCCAGAGGCCGAGGCTTCTGCTGTGGCTGGGCTGGCCAGTGCCATCAAAGCCGTTCGCACCGAGCGCGCTGGGTCGGTGAGGTCCAGCGGCGCGGCGCCGTTCTGCTTCGAGAGCTTTTCGCCGTTGTCGCCGTTGACCAGCGGGGTGTGCAGGTAGCGCGGCTCGGGCAAGCCCAGCAAGCGCTGCAGGTGCAGCTGGCGCGGGGTGTTGTCGGCCAGGTCCTCGCCGCGCACAACGTCGGTGATGCGTTGCTCGGCGTCGTCCACCACCACGGCGAGCTGATAGGCCCACAGGCCGTCGGCACGCTTGACGACGAAGTCGCCCACGGCGGTGCCCAGGGCCTGCTGTTGTGCGCCCAGCCTGCGGTCGTGCCACTTGATCACGCCAGCCTCGCCGTCGGGCACGCGCAGGCGCCAGGCTCGGGCCTCGCGGCCGTGCAGCCCACCGTTTTCAGGGCGACAGGTGCCTGGGTAGACCAGCTCGCCATGACGCGCCTTGGCGTGGCCTGCTTGCTCGTGGGCGCGGGCAATGTCGGCGCGGGTGCAGGCGCAGGGGTAGGCCCAGGCATGGCCAAGACATGGGGTGCTGGTGATGCCGCCCTTGAGCTCGACCAATTGGTCTAGGGCTGCCTCATACAGCTGACCGCGCCGGCTTTGCCACACGGGCGGCTCGTCGGGCGTGAGGCCGCAGGCG
>NZ_DCXA01000059.1:15538-17454 GCF_002328915.1 Aquabacterium sp. UBA2148 | reverse complement strand
AGTCGGGCGTGAGGCCGCAGGCGGCCAGTTGGGCCAGGATGAACGCGTCGGCGCCGGGCACGCAGCGGGGGGTGTCGACGTCTTCGATGCGAACGAGCCAGGTGCCGTGGTGCGCGCGCGCGTCCAGCCAGCTGGCGAGCGCGGCCACCAGCGAGCCGGCGTGCAGCGGGCCGGTGGGGGAGGGGGCGAAGCGGCCTCGGTAGGGTGCGTCACTCACAGGATCAAGCCCTCGTGCAGGTCCAGCAGCGCACGTCGGGTCTTGGGGCTGGCGAGCTGGTGCAGCCACCAGGTCAGCGCCATGCCGGGCTGTGAGCTGGTCTGGCGCCAGGCGTAGTGGGTCTCGAAATTTCGCGGTGGGCCATCGACTTCCTTGCGCAGCAGTCGGCCAGCGGCCACGTGGGCGCGCACCATCGGTTCGGGCAGGTAGCCGATGCCCATGCCTCGCAGCTGGGCCTCCAGCTTGGCCGCCATCGATGGCACGGTGAGCACGTCTTGTCCGGGCAGGATGCCGCTCGTGGCAGGGGGCAGGCGTTTGGCCGAGTCGGCCACCGCGACGATGCGGTGCTGCGCCACGATCCCCGGGCTCAGAGGCTCGGGCTCCTGCGCCAGGGGGTGGTGCGATGCCACCGCCAGCACGAAGTGGTGCTTGCCGATGGGCTCGCAGCGGATGTCGGGTGCGCTGAGCCGGTCGCTGGAGATGCCGATGGCCAGGTCGGCCTCGCCGTGCAGCAGCGGCTCCCAGGTGCCGGTCATCACCTCGCTGCGCATTTTCAGCCGGGTGGGCGGCTTGAGCGCCAGGAAGGCCTCCATCAGGTCGAACACGGCGTGCGGCGCGATGGCTTTGTCCACCACCACGGTCAGCTCCGTTTCCCAGCCCGAGGCGACGCGCTTGACGCGGTTGGCCACGGCGTCGAGCTGCTGCAGCAGCAACTGGCCTTCGCGCAGCAGCTCTTCGCCGGCGGCGGTCAGCTTGGCCTGGCGGCTGCGGCGGTCGAACAGCAGCACGTCCAGCGCGTCTTCGAGCTGGCGCACGCTGTAGGTGAGGGCGGAGGGCACCTTGCCCAGCTCGCGCGCGGCGGCGGCAAAGCTGCCCGTGCGGGCGATGGTCACGACCATCTGCAGGGCGTCGGGCGAAAGGGCGTGGTAGCGGTCCATGGCGGCCGGAGGGTCGTTCAAAACATTTGAATGATGCCATCAGCGCGGCTCAGCCACCGACCGGTGCTCGATGCCTACAGTGAAGCCATGGTCACACGACGTGACCCCCACGCGAACTTCACAAAGTAGGAGCTTCACATGCTGACCCTGCGCCGATCCGACGAACGCGGCTTTGCCGACCATGGCTGGCTGCAGTCCTTCCACAGCTTCTCGTTTTCCGAGTACTTCGACCCGGCTCACATGGGCTTTGGCCCGCTGCGCGTGATCAACGACGACATCGTGGCGGCCGGGCGTGGTTTCGGCATGCACGGCCACCGCGACATGGAGATCGTGACCTACGTGCTCGAAGGCAAGCTCACCCACCAGGACAGCCTGGGCCACACCGCCGACATCCTGCCTGGCGACGTGCAGCGCATGACGGCCGGCCAGGGGATCATGCACAGCGAGTTCAACCGCACGCTGCACGACCGCGTGCACCTGCTGCAGATCTGGATCGAGCCGACCGAGAAGGGCCTGCGCCCGGGCTATGAGCAGAAGAACTTCGGTGAAGCCGACAAGCGCGGGCGACTGCGCCTGGTGGCCTCTCCCGATGGCCGAGATGGTTCGGTGACGATCCACTCGGACGCCTCGCTGAGCGTGGGCCTGTTCGATGGCGACGAGCGCGCCGAGCTGGCCCTGAGCCCGGCTCGCAAGGCCTATGTGCACGTGGCCCGTGGCGCGATCACGGTCAACGGCCAGGCCCTGCAGGCGGGCGACGCGGC
>NZ_DCXA01000059.1:9008-15412 GCF_002328915.1 Aquabacterium sp. UBA2148 | reverse complement strand
GAGGGCGAGTCGATGCTGTCGCTGAGCGATGGCCAGCAGGCCGAGGTGCTGGTCTTCGACCTGGCAGCCTGAGCCGAGGTGGCGTCGTGTCAGCTCTGCTGCGCTTCGAGGGTGTAGGCGGCGTAGTCGTCCAGGCCAATGGTCTCGACCAGCCATGGCAGCGCTTCGGCCAGGCGGTCGTAGAGCGTCCAGGGCGGGTTGATGATGAACATGCCGCTGCCATACAGCCCCAGGCCGCCCTTTTCGGCGCCCTTGACGCGCAGCGTGGCGTGCACCCAGTCGACCTTGGCCAACGAGCCGCCCAGCCGCTTGAGCTGGGCCCCGAACTGCTGCGATTCCATGCGGGCGACTTCGGGGTACCAGATGGCGTAGGTGCCGGTGGCGAAGCGCTCCGTGGCCGCGCGCAGGGCTTGCAGGACCTTCTTGTAGTCGTCCTTCATCTCGTAGGGCGGGTCGATGTGGACCAGCCCGCGGCGAGGCGGGGGTGGCAGCACCTTGGGCAGGCCGCTGAACCCATCGGCCTCTTCGATGCTGACGCCGCGCTTGACGCCCGCGAAATGGTCGCGCAGCAGGCCGATCTCGGTGGGGTGCAGCTCGTAGAGCCGCAGGTGGTCGCCCTGGCGCAGCATCTGCGCGGCCAGCTGCGGCGAGCCGGGGTACCAGCGCAGGTCGGTGCCGTTGTTGAGGGCGGCGATCTGGTCGAGCAAGGCCTTGACGGCCACGGGCGTGCCGGCCGCCTTGCGCAGGGGCCAGATGCGGGCGATGCCGCCTTCGAACTCGCCGCTCTTGGTGGCGTAGTTGCTGGTGAGGTCGTAGAGGCCGCCACCAGCGTGGGTGTCGATCACCCAGAAAGGTTTGTCCTTTTGCAGCAGGTGCTCAAGCACCTGCACCAGCACCATGTGTTTGAGCACATCGGCGTGGTTGCCCGCGTGGAAGCCGTGTCGATAACTGAACATGCCCCGAAGGGTAACGGGTTTTTGTCCCACTGAAAGGAAACATCATGAGCAAACAGATCGTCGTCGTGTACTTCTCCGGCTACGGCCACACCAAGCGCATGGCCGAGTCCGTGGCCCAGGGCGCGGGCGCCAGCCTGCTGAACGTCGACCAGGAGGGCAACTTGCCCGAAGGCGGCTGGGAGCAATTGGCCGCGGCCGACGCCATCATCTTTGGCGCGCCCACCTACATGGGCAGCGTGCCCTGGCAGTACAAGAAGTTCATCGATGCCACCTCCAAGCCCTGGTACCACCAGCAGTGGAAGGACAAGATCGCCGCCGGCTTCACCAACTCGGCCTCGATGAACGGCGACAAGCTCTCGACCCTCCACTACCTGTTCACCCTGTCGCAACAGCACAGCATGATCTGGGTGGGCACCGGCCTGATGCCCAGCAACAGCAAGGCCGCCACGCGCAACGACGTGAACTACGTGGCCTCGTTCAGCGGTGCCATGGCCTCGACGCCGTCGGACGCCAGCGTGGATGAAATGCTCCCTGGTGACCTGGAAACCGCCCGCCTGTTCGGCGTGCGCGTGGCCGAAGTGACCGCAAAATTCAACGCTTGAACGAGCTCGCCGTGCCACATCGGCACGGCCCTCGCCCTGAACCGGAGTGCCCATGACCACCACCCCTTCCACCCGTGCACCGCGCTTGCTGGTGATCGCCGGCAGCGCCCGCATCGGTTCGCTCAACCGCCAACTGGCCGACCTGGCGGCGCGTCGCGCCCAGGCGCTGGGAGCCGAGACCACCGTGGTCGACCTGCGCTCGCTGGAGCTGCCGGTCTACGACGAGGACTGGGCGCAGGCCCATGGCAAGCCGGCAGGTGCGCGCCGCCTGCGCGATTTGTTTGCCGAGCACGACGGCCTGATCCTGGCCAGCCCGGAATACAACGCGCTGCCCACACCGCTGTTCATCAACAGCTTCGACTGGTTGTCGGTCATCCCGGCCGAAGATGGCAAGCCATCGGGCAGCGGTGCCACGGGCGGCAAGCCGGCTGGTTTGCTGGCGGCGTCACCCGGTGCGCTGGGCGGCATCCGCGCCTTGCCCATCGTGCGGACCTACCTGAGCACCAATTTCGCGATGCTGGTGGTGCCCGAACAGCTGGCCTTGCCGCTGGCCGACCAGCAGCTGACCAGCCCCGAACGCCTGGCCAAGCCTGAGCTGGACGCGGCGCTCGATCGCGTGGTGGCTTCGGTGGTCAAGCAGGCGCGCTGGCGCGTGGCTGCGGGCTGATCGTCAGTTCGCCAGGAAGGACACCAGGTCGGGCAGCGTGCCCTCCGGGTCTTCTTCCTGGGGCAGGTGGCCCAGGGTCGGGTAGGTGACCAGGCGGCAGCGCTGGATGTCCTGGCAGAACAGCGTGCCGTGTTCGGGCGAGATCATCTCGTCGCGCTCGCCCCAGATCACCAGCGTGGGCTGTTGAACGCGCCTGATCAGGGTCGAGTTGCCACCGAACTGGGCCTGGTCCATGCGCTGGAACAACGCGCGGCGGTTGCCCACACGCAGGTTGAGCTCGAAGTAGCGGTCGATCTTGTCCTGCGTGACCTTGTCCGGGTCACCGAAGACGTTGCGCACGCTGGAGGCCACCATGGCCTTGGGCAGGATGCGCTCGGACACCCAGCGAAGCCCGCGCATGCTGGCGATCTGGAAAGCGATCGGCATGGACAGCACCGAGGGCTGGTAGCCGTCGGCGTCGATGAGCACCAGCTTGCGCACGCGGTCGGGCGCGAGCACGGCGGTCTGCCACGCGATTTCACCGCCCAGCGCGTTGCCGGCCAGCACCACCTGCTTGACGCCCAGGGTGTCGAGCAGCCGCAGCACAAAGCGGGTGTAGGCGTCGATGCGGTAGTCGCCTTGTGGGCTGGGGCCCGTCAGTCCGAAGCCGGGCAGGTCGACGCTGATGACGCGGCGCTCGCCTTGCAAGGCGGTTTGCCAGCCTTCGTAGGTGTGCAGGCTGGAGGACATGCCGTGCAGCAACACCAGTGGCATGGGGTCGGTGCGCGGGCCGGTGTCGCGGATGTGCACCTGCATGCCATCGAGCTCCAAGAAGGTCGATGGCTCAGGTGCCCAGCGGGCCATCAGAGAGCCCAGCTGGCGGTCGGGCTCCCAGGCGGCCCAGACGGTGAACGCCAGCGCCAGCCCGAAGAGCACGCCCGCCCACCACAATCGCTTCAGCCAATTCATCCGCGCATCATGCCGTGGAACCGGGCGCACCCGGGCCGCAAGCCTTGAGGGATGTCACCAAGTGACGCGGGCTGGCCTCACCACATGTCCGCCAACCCCACGTCTGGTGGCGTCAGCTGGCGTTGCGCGCGGCGTGCTGGGCCGACGAGCGGCGCGAGTTGTTCATCTTGCGCACCTGCTTCATGACCAGCACCTGGTAGGTCGAGCCCAGCAGGCGCACCACCTTGTCCAGGAAGCGGGCGTCGGGGCCCACCAGCACGCGTCGCTCGTTGTTTTCAACGGCCTTGAGGATCTGCAGGGCAGCGGCCTCGGCGGTGGTCACGTTGATGAGCTTGTTGGCCATGCGCTTGTGGTCGGCCTCGCTCACGCCCGTCTTGGCGGTGACGGACTCGTCGATCTTGCCGGCCATGGCGATGTTGGTGGCGATGCCGCCCGGGTGCACGCAGGTGGCGCTGACGCCGCAGCCTTCCATCTCCAGCTCCATGCGCAGGGCCTCGGTGTAGCCGCGCACGGCGAACTTGCTGGCGTTGTAGGTGCCTTGGGTGGGCACGGCCATCAGGCCGAACAGGCTGGAGGTGTTGATGACGTGGCCGTCGCCGCTCTTGCGCAGGTGCGGCAGGAAGGCCTGGGTGCCGTGCACCACGCCCCAGAAGTTGATGCCCATGATCCACTCGAAGTCCTGGATCTTCACGCCTTCGACGGTGGCGGTCAGGGCCACGCCGGCGTTGTTGAACACCAGGTTGACCTTGCCGTGGTCGCGCGCGGCCTCATCGGCCCAGGCGAAGACCTCGTCGCGGTTGGCCACGTTGACCTTTTTGACGGTGACTTTGACGCCGTGTTTGGAGGCCAGCTCGGCCGTCTTGACCAGCTCGGCCTCGTTGACGTCGCTGAGCGCCAGGTGGCAGCCGCGGCGAGCCAGCTCGACGGCCAGCGTGCGGCCCATGCCGGATGCCGCGCCAGTGATGGCCGCGACCTTGTTCTTGAAGTCTTTCATGGTGTCTCCTGGGGGGGGCTTTGTTCAGTCGTGGCGGCTCAGCGCTGGCCGGTGACGCGGGCGGCGAAGGCGCCACATTCCTTGAGCGTCTGGCGGGCTTCGGGCAGCATCAGCATGGTGGGCCACACGTGCGGCATCTTGGCCTTCAAGTGCAGCTCGCTGGTCACGCCTTGCGCCTTGGCGCGCTCGTGCAGGCGCGTCGAGTCGGCCAACAAAATCTCGTGCTTGCTGGCGTGGATCATCAGCGGGGGCAGGCCGCGCAGGTCGGCGAACAGCGGCGAAGCCAGCGGCGTGTCGGTGGGCTTGCCGGCCAGGTACAGCGCGGCGGCTTCGGGCAGCGAGTGCGGGTTGAACATCACGTCGGCGTCGGCCAGGGTTTTCATCGTCTCGCCGGAGCACGACAGGTCGCTCCAGGGCGAGAACAGGATGGCGCCGGCTGGCAGGGGCAGGCCCTGGTCGCGCGAGGCCACCAGGCAAGCCAGGGTCAAGCCGCCACCAGCGGAGTCACCCGCGAAGACCACGGTCTTGGGGTCGACGCCTTGTTTGAGCAGCTCGGACCACCAGGCCACGGCGTCATCGACGGCGGCGGGGTAGACGTGCTCGGGCGCCATGCGGTAGTCGACCGACAGCACGCGGGCCTGGGCCGTGCGGGCCAGGTAGGCGCAGGTGGGGCGGTGGGTTTCCAGCCCGCAGAAGAAGTAGCCGCCACCGTGGAAGTAGACGATGGTGCGCTTGGCGTTGGGCGCGTTGAGCCACTCGGCCGCGCACAGCTTGTGCTCAGGGCGTGCGGCCACCGGCTTGTGTTCGATGTCGGCAGGTGGCGGCGGGTAGCGCTTGGCCATCTTGTTGACCATGTGGCGCGCCTTGTGCACGTCCAGTTTGCCTTTGCCCTGGCGCTTGAACTGGTGACGCAGGACGAGGTTGGTGATGAAGGACTGGATGCTCATGCGCGTTCTGCCTGGTACTGCTTGAGTTTGAAACGGCGGGTCTTGAGACGGTAGGCGAAGGTGAAGCCGGGCCACGCCGCCGTGTTGCGGCCCTGCTCGTTGACGTACCAGCTCTTGCAGCCGGACTGCCAGACGGTGCGCTCGAGCTCCTTCTGGACGCCATCGACGAAACGCTTTTGCACCTCGGGCTTGACCTCCAGGGCGCGGATGCGGCGCTCCTTCATGGCCTTGAGCGCTTCGAGGATGTAATGCGCCTGCGATTCGATCATGAAAACCATGGAGTTGTGACCCAGGCCGGTGTTGGGCCCCATCAGCATGAAGAAGTTGGGAAAGCCCGCCACGGTGATGCCCATGTGGGCCTCGGCGCCTTGCTTCCACACCTCGGCCAGGTCGGCGCCGCCACGGCCGAACACGGTGGCCTTGGGGATCGGGTCCTGCACCTTGAAGCCGGTGCCGAAGACGATGGCGTCGACCTCGTGAAACTGCCCGTCCTTCGTGACCACGCCCTTGGGCACGACCTCCTTGATGCCTTCGGTCACCACCTCGACGTTGGTGCGCGCCAGGGCCGGGTAGTACTCGTTGGAGATCAGCAGGCGCTTGCAGCCGGGCGTGTAGTCGGGCGTGAGCTTGGCCTGCAGGGCCGGGTCCTTGATGTGCTTGCGGATGCGGTGCTTGCCCACCTTGGCGACCAGGTTCATCCACTCGGGCTTGAACTTGAAGGCCAAAAAGCGCGCTTCGAGCATCCAGTACAGCTTGGTGCGGGCCATCTTCTGGCGCCAGGGGTTGGCGTGGAAGTCGGCGCGCTCTTCAGGCCGCACGGGGCGGTCCATCTTGGGCACGACCCAGGGCGGCGTGCGCTGGAAGTAGGTCAGGTGCGCCACCTTGGGCGCGATGGCGGGCACGAACTGGATGGCGCTGGCGCCGCTGCCGATCACGGCCACGCGCTTGTCTTCCAGGTCGAAGCCGTGGTCCCAGGTGGCCGAGTGGAAGGCGCGTCCTTCAAAGGTGTCGATGCCGGGCACGTTGGGGTAGGCCGGGTTGCTCAGGCCACCCATGCCCGAGACCAGAATTTCGCCTTCGAAGACGCGGCCGTCTTCGGCCTTGACCACCCACAGCTTGCGGGCTTCGTCCCTGCGGGCGCCGGTGAGGTTGGCGTGGAAGCGGATGTGGCGCAGCAGGTCGTACTTGGTGGCGACGTGCTTGAGGTACGCAAAGATTTCAGGCTGCGGCGCGTACAGGCGCGACCAGTTCGGGTTGGGCTCGAAAGAGAACGAATACAGGTGCGACTCG
>NZ_DCXA01000059.1:0-8921 GCF_002328915.1 Aquabacterium sp. UBA2148 | reverse complement strand
GTCGCAGGCGCAACCCGGGTAGGTGTTGTCGCGCCAGGTGCCGCCGACGTCACCCGCGCGCTCGAGCAGCACGAAATCTTCTTCGCCTTGCTCGCGCAGCTTGACGCCCATGCACAGACCCGAAAAACCCGTGCCGACGACGATGATGCGGTGGCGCTCGACGCCATCGCCCCCCGACGCGGGTTGCGCGGCGGGCGAGTGGAAGTGTTGCGGTTTCATGGTGGCGTGTTCCCCAATGTGCCTTGACTTTTGACAAAGATTCTTGTCAGAATAACTTTGACAATGATCCATGTCAACATAGGGATCTCCATGGAAGCCCCGACGCCCAATTCGCCCCTGTCTCCACGCCGCCGCTATGGCGGGGTCCTGCCTGAAGAGCGGCAGCGGCTGCGCCGTGCCAAGCTCATCGAGGGCGCCTTCGAGGTGTTCGGCACGAAAGGCTTTCACGCCGCGACGGTTCGCGAGGTCTGCGTGGCCGCTCACCTGACCGAGCGTTATTTCTACGAGTCGTTCAAGACGCTGCCGCAGCTGTTCATGGCCACCTACGGCGAGCTGCGCGACCAGCTCATGGCCCAGACCCTGGCCGTGCTCAAAGAGGCCGAGCCCACGCCGCTGGGCATGCTGGAGCCGGCCATCCGCGTCTTCCTGGAGTTCATCCGCGACGACCCCCGGCGAGGCCGCATCATGCTGGTCGACTCGCTGGGTGTGAACGACGAGGTGGCGGCGCTGAGTGGTGCCACCGCACGTGATTACTCGAACATGATGCGCCAGCACCTGCACCTGCTGGTGCCCAAGGCCCGACTCGACGAGGTCAACCTCGACCTGCTGGCCGACGGCATGATCGGCCTGAACGTGCTGCTGGCCGCGCGCTGGATGCAGGATGGGTTTGAAGAGTCGCTCGACAAGGTGGTGCAGACCAACCTGCTGCCGTATCAGGGCTTGCTCAGGCTGATGGCTTGAGGATCAGGCGACGCCTTTCGCTCGCTTTCACCGAATCGTTGACGTGACGAGCGCGTCCGTTCAGGGGCGGCATTGACCTGGGTCAAGTGGCCCAAAACATAAAGAAATCGACCCCCGCCAACATTGGCAAAGCACCTCAGCTGAAGCACCATGCACGCGCCGTTTGAACCGCGTGCATGCGGTCTTGATCGGCAATGGTCATTCAGATCCGAGGTTTCACGATGCCACTCGACGCCAGCGACGTCACCTTGATACTTGACGAGGTAGGGCGCTTGTCCACGCAAGCGATCCAACCTCAAGCGACCCCGTGGGAGCGAGTGATGGACGCCCCCACCTTCCATCAGCTGATGGCCGGCGTGGAGGGCCTGGGTGTGTTTCCCGAGGTGCCACTGGACGATTCGCCTGGCTTGTGGAGCGACCTGGGCGATGCCATGTCGGTTCAGCTCAGCCTGGGTATCTTGCGCGCCCTTGCCAAAGGCAATGCCGCGGTGGCGCTGGTCGCACACCGCCGCGCTCTGGTGCAATGGGTGCTGACCGTGTGCGGTGCAGCAGACGAAGTCACGTCGATGATCCCCGTCGACAAAGTGGCTTTCGCGAGCACGGGGCACCATGGCCTGGGGCGAGAAAGCCTGGGTGCATGGATCGCGCAAGGGCCTTTGTTGCCTGACGATGTGAGCATGCTGGGCGATTGGCTGGACCGCAGCCATGCGAGCCAGGTCTGGGCCTCACCGGGCTGGCAAGGCCTGCTGTGGCCTTGCTGGCGCGATGGCCTTGTGCAGTGGTGCGTGCAGCCTCGCCATGCCCTGCTTGTTCAGCGTGGTGCGCATCCGCTCGGGCTGAGCGAGTTGGAGATCGGGGCCGTTTGCTCAAGGACAGCGGTCCATGATGGCGAGGCCGATTCCAGTCTGGTGTGGCGCTCCAGCCTCGACGCCGAGGTGTCGCGCCAACTGTTGGCCAACGTCCTGAAGATGGAGTTCCTGGCCGCCATGGCGATGGGCCTGGGTGTGCAGGATCGCGGTGCTGCGCTGGCGCGCGAGTTCGCGGGCATCCGTCGCCAAGGTGGCACGCTCATCGAACGACACCCCGCTGTGCAGCAGATGCTGTGCGACATCGCGGCCTCGCAGCACCAGTTGCAGAACCTGCTTGGTGCGTTCGGGCGACCGCTCCATGAGCTGTCATTGACCGACATCGCCTTGACGCGCAAGGCCAGCAGCGATGCACTCGTTCACGCCTGCCACCAAGTGATCCAGGTGCACGGTGGCCTGGGTTACATGCGCGACGCAGGCCCCGAGAAACTCGTTCGAGATCAACACATGCTGCGCTGGATGGCGGGTGGCGTCGCCGCCTTGCCCCTCCTGCTCAGCGGACTTCAGCGGAGCCAAGCGTGACCTTGCACCCCCCATGCCTCGAGGGCCACGTTCCCTTGCACGATCCCTTGTCGCCGCGCTGGCAATTCGATGCACTGCCCCTGCTGGGTCGATGCTTCACGACCTACCCGCAGGCCGACCTGTGGGAGCGCGACACCGCCAACCTGCCCGCGCCGCTGCGCAAGGTGCGACGCCGAGCCCGGGAGTTTGCCGAGCAGCACATCGAGCCCCTTTCTGCGAGCATGGACCTGGCACCGCACTTGCCGCCAGGGCAAGCCCACCCCGAGGTGCTGGCCCTGCTGCAACGTGCCGGCCGGGAAGGCTGGCTGAGCTACTTCCTGCCCGCGCCCATCGGGTCCGCATCCTGGGCCACGCTGACCCAGCCGCTGGTCTGGCAGTGTTGCCTGGTCGTGGAGGAGTTCTCCCGTGCCTGCGGGGGGCTCATGCTGCTGTTGTCGGCCCATCACCTGGGCACGATGCCCTTGTTGCTGTCGGGTGACCTGGGCCTGATCTGGCGCTTGCTGCGGCCTGTCTATCAGGCCTGTCAGGCGGGTGATCCGCACCTGATGGCCTTTGCCATCACCGAGCCCGGCGCGGGCTCGGACGCGGAAGACGGTCATGGCGCTGCCTTGTACCGACCCGGCGTGGTCGCCAAACCCGTGGACGGCGGCTGGCTGCTCAGCGGCCGCAAGTGCTACATCAGCGGCGGCGACCTGGCCAGGTCGGTCACCGTCTTCGCTGCGTTGCAAGGCGAAGGCATGGCCTCGTGGACGTGCTTCCATGTCGACACGGCGCAGAGCGGCTTCAAGGTCGCGCGCACCGAGCTGAAGATGGGCATGCGCGCCTCGGGTGCCGCCGAACTGGAGCTGACGGACGTGTTCGTGCCGCACGATCGCGTGGTGGGCGGCTTGCGTCAGGGGTGGGCGCTCAACCGCGCCACCCTCAATGCCTCGCGCATGCCGGTGGCGTCGATGGGCGTGGGCTTTGCCCGCGCGGCCACCGAAGTGGCCGTGGCTTTCGCCCGCAACTACAAGCTGGGCGGCAAACCGCTCATCCACTATCAGGAAGTGCAATTGCAGCTTGCCCAGATGGTGGCCGAAACGCGCGCCATCCGCTCCATGGTCTGGCAGGAGGCCCGTCACGCATGGCGGCCGCGGCAGCTGATGGCGTCAGCCTGCAAGTTCCACGCAACCGACCGGGCTCAAAACGTCTGCGAGATGGCGCTCGATCTGCTGGGCGACCATGGCGCCGCGCACGAGGCCCGCATCGAGCGCATCTTGCGGGACGTGCGCCTGACGCGCATCTTCGAGGGCACGAACCAGATCAACCGACTCTCACTCATCGAAGACTGGCAGCCCCAGTTGCTTGATGCCCACCACTTTGCCGGAGTTTGACCATGTCGCACCCTGACTGGGATCAGGACGTCTTTTTTCAGTACCCGTTGAGCCGGTTCTCGACCAGCGCTGGCGAGATCGATCTGCCGATCCTGTACTACGACTGCTCGGTGGTGATGGCCTTGTTTCGGGTCGATGTCGACAAAGCCGCAGCCGTGGTGCGTGACCCGGACCTGGTGGTGGTGCCCGTGGTGGGTGGCCAGACGCTGGTCGGCGTGGCCTTCTACGAATACCGCCACACGGCCATCGCGCCTTACAACGAGGTGGGGGTGGCCGTCGCGGTGGGTCCTCGTGGCACGAGCGCGCCGCGCCCGGCGCTGTGGTCCCTGCTGGGCCCGCTCGACAAGAACCCCTTGGGGCTGCACATCGTGGACCTGCCTGTGACCACCGAGGCCGCTTGCGCAGCCGGACGCGAAGCCTGGGGCTATCCGAAGTTCGTCACCCCCATCGGCTTCGACCTGGAAGGCAAGTCCTTCCGCGGCACCGTGACCGACCCGCAAGATCGGTCCGATCTGGTCACCCTGGCTGGCCGTTTCGGGTTGGGTGTCCCGGGCCCCTTGCTCGACCTGGCCTTGTACTCGCGGCTGGAGGGGCAGATGCTGCGCACCCTGGTCAACACACGTGGCGGAGCCATCGTGTCGACGGGCGGCAGCCTGCGGCTTGATGTCTCGGCCAGCTCACGTCATCCCATGGCTGAGCGACTGCGGGCGATGGGCCTGGACGGTGCCAAGCCGGTTTGCGTCAGCCGCAGCGAGCGCCTGCAGTTGCGGCTGAACGCGGGGGCGCCCGTGGCAGCGCCCGAGCCCGCATCGCGCGCACCTGCGATGGCGGTGCGCTGAGCCCGGCGCGGCCTTCGGGGCGACGTGCCCCGATCGCCGCGTCAGCGACGCAAGAACTTCAGCTGGTGCGCCAGCATCTCAGGGAACAGCGGGTCAAAGTAGGGGTCGAAGTGGTTGGCACTCACCTCGATGACCTGCACGTTCGGGTTGCCCACGCGCTTGACCTTGTCCGACACAAAGGGTGCCACCGTGTCGCCCGTGGCGCCGATCATCAGCATCGGGATCTGCACGTCTTTCAGGCGCAGCCAGGGCCGATACAGCGGCATGGTGAGCACCGACCTGGCCGCCACGCGGTTGTCGTACTTGTGGTCCGGGTGAGCCGCCAGTGCCGCCTCCAGGGCCTCCAGGCCACCGTCGCGGTCCATCGTGCCGAATTCGCCCTGGCGGGACAGGGTCGGGATGGTGATGGGCGCCCCAGGCTTGAACTGGTCCGCCAGGCCCAGGCTGATGAACTTGATGAGCCGTCCGAGGGGCGTGGCCAGGGTCGCGGCCAGGCCATCGAGCATCGGCACCTGGACGATGGCACCCTTGAGCTCGGGGTGTTGCGTGGCCAGGTCCACCACGTGCCCGCCACCGAACGACGTGCCCCACAGCGTGATGTCATGGGCCAGCACCTGCGGTTGCGACTTCAGGTGAGCCAGGGCCGTGTCGGCCACGCGCGTTCTGCGCCAGGGGTTGATGCCCTGCCGCGGGAAACCGCCGCTGTCGCCCCAGCCTGGGTAGTCGAACTCCATCACCGCGAAGCCGGCATCGACGAAGCTCAAGGTGAACGACGGGGTCAAGGCCATCTGGATGCTGCCCCAGCCGCCCACCATCAGGATGGCGGGCAACTGCTGATCAGGCGGGGCGTCCTTCGGCACGTAAAGGGTGGCCGCGCACAGCGCGCCCTCGGCCATGAAGGTGGACTTGATGGCGCGCGCACGCTCCAGCGAGATGTTGGGGTAACGGCGAGAGGTCATGGGGTGCTTCCGTGATTCAGTGAATGCATGCAAATGAATGGGGGCTCAGAGCGCCATGGCCCGTGCGATGGGATCGCCTTGGACCTCATGGCTGGTGCGCCCTGCAGCTTGCCACCGCGTGCGCTGCAAGGCGAAGGCGGCCAGGCGGTTCACCGCGCTGGCGGCGGATGAGAGGAAGGGCGCCTGAAGCTGGAACACGTGCCAACGGCCCTCGTGCACCTCCAGCTTGCAGGGCACGCCACAGCGAGCGGCCAGTGCGCTCAATCGGGTCGAGTCGGATTGCAGCACCTCTTCGTCACCCACCTGGATCAACATGGGCGGCAGGCCCCGCAGGTCGGCTTCCAGCAGCGCTTGCCCGTCTGCAGGCGCATACCAGCGCACGGCTTGCTTCAGCCAGTCCACATGCAGCATGGGGTCGCGTGCCGACGCCGAGCGGACGGTGTCGCCCGACAGGCTCGTGTCCAGGAAGGGCGACAGCAGCATCAGCCCTGAGGGCAACGGTTCGCCCGCATCACGCAGCTTCAACGCCAGGCTCAGTGCCAGGCCGCCGCCCGCGGAATCGCCGCAGACCACGATCTGGTGTGGGGGCACGCCGCTTCGGAGCAGATGACGGTAACTGGACAGCGCGTCTTCCAGGGCGGCGGGCTGCGGGTGCTCAGGTGCCAGCCGGTACTCGGGCACCCAGAGCGTCATGCCAGCGGCCGCCAGGCGGGTGGTCAGGCTGCGGTGGGTTCGGGCGCTGCCCACGCAAAAGCCTCCCCCGTGCAGGTAAAGGAGCACGGGGCCTTGACCCTGCGTTCGTCGGGGTGAGACCACTTCCGTGGGCAGACCTGCGACATCTTTGCGATCGATGTTCACGCCGCCCACAGCAAGCATGAGCCGGGCGAGGGCGCCCACGATGGTGCGTTGCGCGCCGACCCCGACGGGCGGACGAACCAAGGCCTTGAAGGTCACGCGCAGCAAGGCCCTCAACACGCCTGCGCTGGCCGACTCCAGCATGCCCGCGGGCTCGGCGTGCCGCACCACCTGCCCGCCGCGGCGTTCGGGGCTGCTGAAGTGGTACGCGCTGAGCGACGAGTGGCGTGTGAGCCAGCGGTAGCCGAAGGTGAAACCGGGCCAGTTCGTGCTGTTGTGGCCGTTGGCGTCCACGTACCAGCTCTTGCAGCCTTGCCATACCGTGGCACGCAGGCGGTCCTGGATGGTGCTGTTGAAGCGAGAGTAGTGCTGTGCGTCGACCTCCACCGTGCTGGCGCTCGCCTGATTGGCGGCTTGCAGGCAGCGCATCACGTGGGCGATCTGGCTCTCCAGCATGTAGATGATGGAGCTGTGGCCCAGGTTGGTGTTGGGGCCGTAGAGCATGAAGAAGTTGGGAAAGCCCGGCACGGTCATGCCCAGGTAGGCTTGCGCGCCTTTTTGCCAGGCTTCGTTGAGGTCCTGCCCATCGCGACCCGTGATCGTCATGGGCGCGAGGAACTCCGTGGCGGCAAAGCCGGTGCCATAGACGATCGCGTCGGCTGGGTGATGCCGCCCGTCCACCGTCTCGACGCCATCGGCCGTGATGCGGCGGATGCCCTGGGTGACCAGGTTCACATTGGGCTTGGCCATGGTGGCCAGGTAGTCGTTGGACAGCAGGATGCGTTTGCACCCGATGGGGTAGTCGGGCGTCAGCTGCTCGCGCAGCGCGGGGTCTTGCACCTGCTTGCGAAGCAGCGCCTTGAAGGGCAGGCCCACCGCCAGGTCCATCACCGACTTGATGCGCGTGAAGCCGATGGCGCGGCTCTCGTACTGCGCATAGATGCGGGCCCGGTGCAGCTTCATCGTCCAGGGCAGGGCGCGGAACAGGGCCTTGCGCCAGCCAGCATAGGGGCCATCGGGGCGCGGCAGGATGTAGGCGGCCGAACGCTGAAACACCGTCAGCTTGCTCACCCG
The DNA here is from genome assembly GCF_002328915.1 of Aquabacterium sp. UBA2148. NCBI lineage: Bacteria > Pseudomonadati > Pseudomonadota > Betaproteobacteria > Burkholderiales > Sphaerotilaceae > Aquabacterium > Aquabacterium sp. UBA2148. Next base: position 1,473 of record NZ_DCXA01000059.1, on the reverse strand, counting down.
GTCGGCGATGGCGGGCACGAACTGGATGGCCGAGGCACCGGTGCCGATGACAGCGACGCGCTTGCCACTCAAATCATGGTTGTGGTCCCACAGGGCCGAGTGGCAGACGTGGCCCTTGAACTGGTCCATGCCCTCCAGCTTGGGGTAGACCGGGCGGCTGAGCTGCCCTGTGGCCGTGACCACTTGACGGGCTTGCAGCACCTCGCCACTGGTCAAGCTCACGGTCCACAGCGCGAGGCCTTCGTCAAAGCTTGCCCGCGTCACCTCGCTGCCAAAGCGGATGGAGGGCAGCAGGCCGTGCTCGCTGGCGCAGTGCTGCAGGTATTGGTGGATCTCGGCCTGCCGAGCAAACACCCGTGACCAGTTCGGGTTGGGCTCGAACGAGAACGAGTACAGGTGCGAGGGCACGTCGCAAGCGGCGCCAGGGTAGGTGTTGTCTCGCCACACGCCGCCCACGTCACCCTGCTTTTCCAGGATGAGGAATTCGCCCAGCCCCGCCTTCTTCAAAGCGATGGCCATGCCGATGCCGGCGAAACCCGAGCCGATGATGATGGTGTGGAAAGGGGCGCTGCCCTCTGAGCCGGTGCGGTGCATGTGTTGAAGCCTCACGTTGCGACGAGGGTCTGCTCCCCGAGCGCGAATCATCCGCAAATCCACCTGCACGGAGAATGTTGACTGAGGTCAAACGCTTTATGATTTAGGCCAAAGACATTGGTGTTCACCCTTCATCAGCCCTCCATGAATTTCTGGGATTTCAAGCGCAGTTCGGCCAGCGTGCGGCTCCTGGTCGAGTTCGGGCAGGAGCGCGGCCTGGACGCCGCCAAGGTCCTGGCGCGCTCGGGCCTGAAAGAAGCCGACCTGGCGGACCTGTCCATCGAGCTCGACGCCAGCCAGGAGCTGTGCGTGGTGGGCAACCTCATCCGCGCGTGCAAGCAGCCCGGGCTGGGGCTGGAGGTGGGCATGCGCTACAACTTCGCCTCGTACGGGTTGTGGGGCCTGGGCTTGATCAGCAGCGCCACAGCGGGTGACGCCTTGGCGCTGGCCTTGCGGTTCATCCCCCTGACGTTTGCGTTCTGCCGCATCTCGGGCGGCCTGGACGGCGACACGTTCACCGTCACCTTCGAGGCCCCGGACGTCGAGCCTGCGGTGCAGCGCTTCCTGGTTGAGCGCGATGTGGCGGCGGCCGCGCGCTTGATGAAAGAGGTGCTGGGGCCGGATTTCGCCCTGTCTCGGTTCACCCTTGAGCACACGGTGGAGCGCGGCGCTGGCCGCATCGAAGACCTGGTGCGCGTGGTGGGGGTTCGACCTGAATTCGGCGCCCGCAGCAACAGCTTGACCTCTGACAGCAAGCTGCTGGCCTTGCGGCTTCCGCAGGCCAACCCGGTGACGGTGGCGATGTGCGAGCGGGCCTGCGAAGAGTTGATGGAGCGGCGCCGTGCCCGGTTGGGCACCGGTGAATTTTTGCGGCAATAC
>NZ_DCXA01000013.1:8100-12813 GCF_002328915.1 Aquabacterium sp. UBA2148 | reverse complement strand
GACGCTGGAGCTCAAGACGGCCAGCGGCGAAGTGCAGATCAAGGCGGCCAAGCGCGTGGTGATGGGCGTGTCCGGCGGCGCATCCATCAACATCGCAGGAGACGGTGTGCAGGTTGTCTGCCCAGGCAAGCTGACCATCCGGGCCAACATCAAGAGCATGGTCGGGCCAGGCACCCTGGCGCTGCAACTGCCCAGCCTGCCCAAGTCCAGCATCACGCCCCGACAGATGCAGTTGCAATTGAACCTCATGGGTGAGCCAGGCGCTGAGGGTCGATCGTTGGCAAACAACCCCTGGCGGATCGTGCGCGACGGCGGCGCCCAGTCCGACCGACTCATCGCACAAGGCCAGACGGATGCCCAAGGCCAGATCGCCTTGAGCGACATGCAACAAAAGCGCCTGTCTGTTGCCCTCTCGCGTTGGCCCAACGACATCTGGCTGCTCAGCCCGCAAGGCCAGAGGACCCTGTCATCTGAGTCATTGGGTGGCAAAGCCACAGTCGATCCGAGCCAAGCCGATCTTTTCGCCATGGCTGCACTCGACTTTGCGCCCCAGCCTGAATCGAGCCCACATGCCCCATCGGCTCGCCAGGCTCGCTTGCAAGCCGCCCGAGAACTGGGGCAGCCCTCCAGCAGCCCCATCCACCCCCGAGCAAAGGGCTGAGCCATGAGCGAAACCGCATTTTGCAAACACCACGATGACCGGCAGGTCAATGTCTTCATCGACGAAACCGGCCAGTCGTGGCGCACCGTCAGCGCCAGCCAGGCCGCAGCCCACCAGCAAGACATCACCCACCCCGAGCGCTTTGCGCCGTCTCGCCTGGGTCACCAAACCAAATCCTTCATCAACGGACAGGACTATTTCGCCGATGTGGCCGCTGCCATGGCCGCAGCCAAGCGCAGCATCTTCATCGCCGGCTGGCAGGTGAACTGGGATGTGGAGCTGGTGCCGGGCAAACGCCTCATAGACGTGCTCAGGCAGGCGCTGGACGCCAGCTCCGACTTGCGCATCTACGTGATGCCATGGATGTCGCCCAAGATGCCGCTGAACACGGGCGACTTCGGCACCATGCTGGCCGTGTTTCAACTCAACGCTGGGCGCAACACCATGCGGGCGTTCTGTTGCCCAGCAGGCCTGCAAAACGACTTCACGGGCGTCGAAGAAACCTTCTTCAGCCACCACCAAAAGCAAGTCGTCATCGACAACCAGATTGCCTACATCGGGGGCATGGACCTGGCCTATGGCCGGCGCGACGACGCTCGCAGCAGCCTCAACCACGAATGGCGCCAAGGCGCTGAGCGCTACAACCCGGGCATCCCGCCCATGCGCGCGTTGACGCCGTCAGAGATGATGCAGTTCGTGACCGAGGCGGAGTTGCTGCAATCCACCCTCAAGGGCGCACTGTCCTTCGGGTTGTCAGCGCCGCTTCAAGAGATGCTGCTGAGCACCCGTCGGGCCAGTGCTGACGGTCTGGCTGGCCAAATGGTGGACCGCCTCTACTCGTGGTGGCAAGAGCCCCTGCCTGATTGGCTGACCAAGCCGATGGAAGCGATCAAGCCCACCATCGGGCAGTTGCTTGACGAGGCCAGGACGCTGACCGAGCAAGAGGTGCTGCGCAGGTTGCAGCAGGGCACCTTGACGGCTGCGGACGTTCAAAAGCCGCTGCAAGTGGTGGCCAAGCTGATGAAGGCCGCGTACAGCAACTTGCTCAAAGCGGCGTGGCTCAATCAGGCACCTCACCCTGACCTGCTCAAGCCCAGTCAGCAATCGATGCCCTTGTCCGGAGCCGTGCTGGCCGACGACCAGCCGCGCCAGCCCTGGCAGGACGTGCACATGCGCATGGAGGGCCCTGCCGTCTATGACGCGGCCATGAACTTCATCCGCCGCTGGAACAGCCTGCAGCACAGCTACCTGGCGGGCGACGCCGATTTGCGCAGCAAGGTGCGCGTGCCTGACAGCCTGGTGCCCCAAGAGCCGGCCTACACCGCCAAGGGGCCTGGCACGGCCAAGGTGCGCGTGCTGCGCAGCGCATCGCTGAAGCTGCAACAACAAGAACGCGCAGCCATGCCGCAATTGCCCGCCCCGCAGGTCGTTCAGCACGACATCCACGACGTGATGGTGCGGCTCATCTTGGGCGCCACGCACTTTGTCTACATCGAGAGTCAGTTTTTTCAGAGTCGGTTTGGGGAGCCGTCTATCAACCCGACCTCAAAAGAAGGCCAAGACCTGCAATCCGCGGCCCTCAAGCAACTGCTGTCGCAAAGCGGGGCGCGCATCAAGTCAGCTTTGACGCTCATCGGCAAGAACGCCCAAGGCGATAAGCTGCCGCAGAACCAGATCTGCTGGGCGCTGGGCCAACGCATCGAGCACGCGGTGCGCTGCAACTTCCCCTTCCATGCCTTCGTGGTCTTGCCCGTTCACCCCGAGGGCCGGCTCGATGACCTGGCCATCATCGGCCAGATCCACTGGACCATGCAAAGCCTGGTCTACGGCAGCCACAGCCTGGTCAACCGTGTGCGTTGCGCGATAGCGGCCAAGAAGCTGCTGGCGGGCAAGAAGGTGATCCGCCGTGAGTTGTGGCAGGCGATGCTGCAAAAGGTGCGCGAAGGCAAGCCTGGTGAGCGCCCGTACGAAAAAGTCACGCCCGCCGAATGGGCGCCTTACCTCACGCTGCTGAACCTGCGCAATTGCGAGGTGGTGGGCGGCAAGGTGCGCACCGAGCAGATTTATGTGCACAGCAAACTGCTGATCGTGGACGACGCCGAGGTGGTGATCGGCAGCGCCAACATCAACGACCGCAGCCTCAACGGCGACCGCGACAGCGAGCTGGCCGTGTTCGTCAACGACACCGCCCTGCGCGACTCGATGACGCACGGCTGCGCCACCAAGGTGTGCACGTTTGGGCACCAGTTGCGGGTTGACCTGTGGCGCAAGCACCTGGCGCTGGCGGGCAACGGTAATGCGGTGGTCAAGCCGGCGTCAGCCTTGGCCGGACTGATGGAGCAGCCTGCCACACCGCAGGCGATCAAGCTCATCCAGCAGATCGCCACGGCCAATCAGGCGGCGTATGAGAAGGTGTTTGCGCATGTGCCAAGGAGCATTCAAAAGGGAGCTCCGATTGAAATCAAAGCATCAATTTGGCCACCTGTGAACCGCAACCCACAACAGCCTTCGCTGGGGATAACCGCCTACGCGAACCAAATGCCATTCTCGGAAGCCTTCTGGAAAGCCGCCGCGCCAAAAGCTGCCCCCCAAGGCATTCAGGGCTTCTTCACAGCCTTGCCCATCGAATGGACCGATGGTGAGAACAACCACCCCGACATGAACAAGGTCCTGCTCACTCAGGTGCCCGCCGAAGGCACCTACCATGCGCAAGCATCGCGCCACGACACGCAGGAGCAAACTGGATGATGATCAAAGCGCCGCCCTACCTTCGCCCCACGGCACGATGGGCATTGACCACGCTGATGTTGATCAGCATGACTGCATGCGGTCAAAGCAACGCCAACAAAGCGGCCCCCTACGCAAAGCAGTCAGGTTGGAGCAGTGTGTGCCTGGGCACCGCTCTAGTTGATTTGCCCGAGAAGATCGAGGTGGCTGACTCGGGCATGGAGCACCACAGCGGCTACGGGTTCGACCACCAGTTCTTTGGCGCAGCGTCAGCGCGTCCTCTTGTAGCCAATATCAAGATACAGGAAACCGCCGCAGGTACCGCAAAGGACCTTGGCGCCTTGAAGGGAGTCGGCAATTTTAAGTCTATCGTTCGGCCGGGACTGAACCTCGACTCTGAGCAACGAGAGGAACGTAAGAAACACGTGCGCGAGGTGGATGTTGGTGACCCAAATGCATACGCATTTCGGCAATATGGCATTTACGACATTGGTTACTTGGATTCTTCAGATAAAAGGCTGAGGACATTCTCTGGCGCGCTTCGTGTATTTACTGATCAAGAAGAGTACGAGCGGATGTTTCGCTCGTTCACCGACGCCGACATTCGAGCCTTCTACCAACACCTGCGCACCAACCTTTACCGCGCCCGCGCCCCCGAAGAGCTTCCCACCGAACCTGGCGTTTGCACCCCTTTCGGCCTGTTCCGCCAACAAGCGGGTCAGCCTCTACCCGACTTCGATGTCGAGGTGCCACTTCGCAGCCTGAAGTACCCCAGCCTGGTGTTCTTCGTGCGCGTGAAGACACCCGACATCAACGCCCCCAAGGACATCAAAGACCTGCCCGACCCCAACCACGTGACCATGGACGACATCAAGTCGCTCAAGGGCATGGAGGGCATCTTGTTGTTGGCCAACCTGATGGGCATCAAGCAAACCGTGGGACCTGAGCCTGTGGCCATCGCCGGCCAACCCGGCCGCCTGCTGGCGCGCGAGTACCACCACGACGGTGGGCTGGACCCCAACGGCGGTGGCCCGGGCGCCGCCTACGAAATACAGGCCGATGTGCTGGGCGTTCAAGGCCGGCCCGACATGCCCGCCATGACCATCCGCATGGCCGCGATGCTGCCGGACAAGGAGCCCTATCCCAAGCCAACCAGGCAATGGAACCCGTCCAAGCAGCGCTTCGATATGGTGCCCTTCAAGCCTGCGCGCCCCGGCATCCGGGGCATCCAGCCACCGCCATTCGATCAGGGCTTGGCCTACTTCCGGCTGGTGCTGTCCAGCGTGCGGCCTGCCGAGGCGGTGGCGGCGAGCGTGGCGGGGGTG
>NZ_DCXA01000013.1:0-8035 GCF_002328915.1 Aquabacterium sp. UBA2148 | reverse complement strand
GCTGCGCCATCCACCGCAACCAAGCCTTGAGCGTCAAATGCAACAAGGCCCCGACGAAGTTCGCATCCTGATCGAAGAGGGTGCCGTGCTGCGCCTTGAATGCGCCATGGACACGGCAGAGTGGGGCCGGCAGGCCATGTTGGGGCTGGCTTGCTCGGCGTTGCTCGACGGGCGAGCGGTGTTGCTGCAGGATTGGCTGCCGGGCCTGGATGTCGAATGTCACGGCTCGATGTTGAACCATGGCGCGCCCATGACCTTGGATTGTCGTGACGACCTGGGCGAATGGCATGCACGCGTTCGTTGGTGGTTGGATTTGCCAGCTGCCACGGCGCCCAGTGTGTACAGCCTGCAAACCTCTGCAGGGCTGCTGCGCATGCACACACAACGGCTTGCTCCGGGCAACGCCGATCAGGCCATGCGTTTGGTGTGCGATTGGGGGTCTCCCTTGTTTCAAGCAGCGTTTCGCTGACGTTTGCGCCGCCTGCCTCAGCCCAGGGCAGTTCTCTCAGGTTCGGATTTGTGCGGCCAGCGTTATCCGCCACGATGCGGGACGTGACGCGAAACCGCTCCCCCGCAGCTGGGTGTGTTCGGCCTGGCGCGATTCATCCATTTGTATCAGTTTGAATCGCGTACGATCGAAGCCATGAAGTTGCTCCTGATCGACGACCACCCCCTGTTCCGCGATGGGCTGAGCCTGCTCATCCAGCACCGCCTCGACCTGGCCGACCACGGCGGCGCCGAGGTGCTCGAGGCCGGCAGCCTGCGCGAAGCCCTGGTGACGCTGGAAGCGCACCCCGATGTGGGCCTGGTGCTGCTTGACCTGGGCCTGGCCGATCGCCAAGGACTGGGCACGCTCACCGAATGGCGTGAACTGGCGCCGCAGCTGCCCGTGGTGGTGCTGTCGGCCGACGACCGCCCAGGCACCATCGTGGCGGCCATCGACCAGGGCGCCTCCGGCTTCATCCCCAAGACCGTCGAAGCCTCGGTGATGCAGGAAGCGTTGCGCCGAGTGCTCTCCGGTGGCGTTTACCTGCCCCCCCTGCCCACCGATGCCGTGGTCGAGGTCGAACCCGCGAGGACGGACGACGACGGCCAGCGCGACGAGCCCGTGGGCCCGGACGCCACCTTGGGGCTGTCGGGGCGTCAACTCGATGTGCTGCGCCTGCTCGTCGAGGGCAAGCCCAACAAGGAGATCTGCCGCGTGCTGTCGCTGTCCGAATCGACGGTCAAGACGCACCTCTCGGCGATTTTTCGCAAGCTCAAGGTCAGCAGCCGCACCCAGGCGGTGGTGGCCGTGGCGCGTGCCGGCGTCACGCTGGGGCGGGCGAGCTGATCTCAGCGCCCCGGCTTTTGGCTGTTCAAGCCGGGCCTTGGCGCCCCATGCCCTGCGCGAGCATCGTGCGCAGGTCTTGTGCCCTGAACGGCTTGTGCAGGACCGGCAGGCCGCTGGCTGCGAGCTCGGCCAGTTGTTGCGGCGAGGTGTCGCCGGTGATGATCAGCGCCGGCAAGCTCGGCTGATGCTGACGCAGGTGCGCGATGACGTCGCGGCCGCTGCCATCGGGCAGGCGGTGGTCTGACACCACCATGTCCCAATGTTGTGGCGCTTGAGCGCGGACCCAGCCCAGGCTGTGGCCCGCCACGGCATCGAGCCCCCAGTTGCGCAGCCACAGCACCAGGCTTTCGCCCAGTGCCTCGTCGTCTTCGATCACCAGCACCCGCATGCCATGGAGCCGATCGGGCATGGGGCTCTGTGTTGTTGTGGTGGCGGTTTCCACAGCCTGTGTGGTGCCGGGCAGCGTGATCGCGAAGCACGAGCCTCGCCCCACCCGAGACCGCACGCGCAGCGGGTGTTCCAGCAGTTGTGCAGCCCTTTGCACGATGGCCAGCCCGAGGCCCAGGCCCTGTGAGCGCTCGCGGCCGGGGTTGCCCAGCTGAACAAAGGCTTCAAAGATGCGAGGTTGATCCTCGGGTCGAATGCCGGGGCCGGTGTCCCAGACCTGCACCTCCCACGAGTGCCCCGGCGCCTGGCCAGACGAGCTCGCTCGGCCACGGCGGCGCACGCTCACCAGCACCCCGCCTTGCTGTGTGTGCCGGATGGCGTTGCCCACGAGGTTGCGCAAGACCTGCTCGAGCAGCACCGGGTCTGTCCAGGCGATGGCCTGGGTGCGGCGCACGCGCAGCTGGAGGTTCTTCTGGCGCGCGGCCTCGGCTTCGTGCGAGGCAACGGCCTCGAGCAGCGTTTGCAGGTGCACGCGTCGGCGTTGCACTTCGACGGTGCCGGAGTCCAGGCGAGACAGGTCCAGCAGGCCTTTGAGCAGGCTCTCCATCGAGCGCACGGCGCGGGTCAGCCGGTCGGCGAGGTTGCGCACCATCGGGTCGGTCACCTGCACGCGCAGCAGGTCGGTGATCAGGCCGATGGCCGCCACAGGTTGACGCAGGTCGTGGCTCGCCGAGGCCAGGAAATGGCTCTTGGCAGCGTTGGCGGCGGCCAGCTCGCGGGTGCGTTCGGCCACCTTGTGTTCGAGCTGCTGGTTCGCCTCTTCGATGTCGTCGAAGGCCTTGACCACGCGTTGGACCACCATCAGCACGAAGGAGGGCGAGGCCAGCGGGATCATCCAACCCATCCAGTGGTTGAAGTTGACCAGTCCGATGACGCGTCCGAAGATGAAGTCGTGCACCCCGGCCACCAGCAAGGCGGCCCAACCCACGGCCAGCCCGGTGTGCATCGACGAGCGCAGCCCCTCGCGCAGCACCCATTGACCCATCAGCCAGATCGAGGGCGCCAGCGTGAGGATCAGCGCGCCTTGCAGGTAGCCCCGTGTGAAGCGCAGGTCGGGGTCAAGCGGCAGGGCGAGCAGGCCCAGCACGGGGAACCCGAGCGCCACCACCCACAAGGCCCGGTGGAACCATGGCAGGTGCCTGCCGACCAGCGCCATCACGAACCACCCCTGCAGGCACGCCGTGAGCACGTGGGCCAGGAAGTAAAGCCACGACTCCGCACCGACCGACAGGCCGAGGTCTTCGGTGATGAAGTAACGGCAGTTGCGCAGGCCGCCCACCAGCACCAGCAGGCCGAAGAGGCCGGCAGCCGCTTCCTGGCGCCGCATCCACCACAGCAGCACCACGAACATCGAGAAGGCGATCCAGATCAGGTTGAGCACCATGAGCCCGTCGCGCGTGAGAAAGCGCAGCATCACGTGGTCGTGTTGCAGGGCGGCTTTGGGGGCCAGGACGGCTGGTGACATGCCGCCTTGTTGCACGGCCTGGATTTCGATCTCCAGCGAGTTGTGGCCAGCGTTGAGCAGGCGGCCCGGCACGTCGATGAGCGAGGGGCCCGGCAAGCCCAGCCAGCCAGGGCGGGGCAGCGTGCTCTGCAGCAACTCGCCATTGAGCCAGATGCTGTGCACATAGTTCAGGTAGTCGATGCGCAGGGACCAGGGGGTGCTCCTGGCGCTTTGGACCACCTCGTCGCTGACCTCGAAGTTCAGGCGGTAGCGGCCGATGCCTGCCGCCTGCAGTCCAGCGGGCTTCCAGCTGTCAGGCAGGCTCACCGCCACTGGCTGGTCTGCCAGCACCGCGCCGCTGACGTCGTGCATCCACAGGCGCTGGGCCGACAGCCAGCGCACGCCGCTGGCGTTGGCCGGTGGTGGCGGTTGCAGCCAGAAGAAGGCCAGCAACGCCAGCGCCAGCAGCCACAGCCCTCCCACCCAGCTCTGGGTCAGGGAACGCAGGAGTGTTGGCAGCACAGGCTTCATGGGGGGATCGAGGGCGCGCGGTGCGCCATTGTGCGCACTTCGCGCCCCACCTGCGAGCCCTTTGCGGGGCTTCCCGCTGTGACGCTGAGGGATGCAGTGATATGACATGGGCTGTGCCCCTTGTTTCGGGGCTCAACACCAGGCACGTTTGCTGCAATGCTCATCAGCAGGGTCTGGTTTGATCTGGAGGGCTGACATGAGTGGCTGCACCGATCTCGTCCCGGTTGCCCGGGACACCGTGGAAGGCAAGTGGGAGTCGCGCCACCGAGGGCGCATCCCGATCGCGCACATGCGCCATGTCTACCGGCTCGACGAGGTCGAGCGACGGCTGGGCAAGCTGCCCGCCCGCGACCACGAAGCCCTGCGCGCCACCTACGAGCGCATGCTTGAAAAGGGCTCCGAGCGCTTCCAGGTCAAGCCCTCCGGCCTGCCCGCGATGGACCACCTCTACGACGAGCTGCCCAACTTCCACGAGGTGCTCGACGACCTCAAGCGCCAGCTCGCGCTGTGCAGCGACAGCCGCGACGCGCTGGAGCTCACCCCCATGCTGCTGCTGGGCCCACCCGGCGTCGGCAAGACCCACTTCGCACGCGAGGTGGCGCAACTGCTGGGCACCGGCATGGGCTTCATCTCCATGAGCTCGATGACCGCTGGCTGGGTGCTCTCGGGCGCCAGCTCGCAGTGGAAGGGCGCGCGCCCCGGCAAGGTTTTCGAGACGCTGGTCGATGGCCAGTACGCCAACCCGGTGATGGTGGTCGACGAGATCGACAAGTCGGGTGGCGAACACGCCTACGATCCGCTGGGCTCGCTCTACAGCCTGCTCGAGCACGACACCGCCGGCAGCTTCACCGACGAGTTCGCCGAGGTGGCCATCGACGCCAGCCAGGTGATCTGGGTGGCCACGGCCAACGACATCCGATCCATCCCCGACCCCATCCTCAACCGCGTCAACGTCTTCCAGATCGAGATGCCGGACGAAGAGGCCGCGCGCAAGATCGCCGCCAAGCTCTATCGCAGCATCCGCGCCGACCACGACTGGGGCCAGCGCTTCGACCCCGAGTTGTCGGACGGTGTGCTGAGCGCCATGGCCAGGATGGCCCCGCGCGAGATGCGCCGCGCGCTGATGACGGCCTTCGGCAACGCCAAGCTGGACGGCCGCTTCACGCTGCAAGAGCGCGACCTGCCCGACGGCGGCCCCAAGCGATCGCCCATCGGCTTCGTGCAGTGAGGCGCATGGGCCATACTCGGGCCCATGCCTGCCAGCCTCGACGGCCGCCTGGTGGTGGCCATTTCCTCCCGCGCGCTCTTCGACTTCGAAGAAGAGAACCGCCTGTTCGAAGGCGCGAACGACCGCGCCTACATGGACCTGCAACTCGGTCGCATCGAGGTGCCCGCCAAACCTGGCGTGGCCTTCTCGCTGGTGCGCAAGCTGCTGGCCTTCAACACGCCCGAGTCGGCTGACACGCCGGCCGACGCCCGCGTCGAGGTGGTGATCCTCTCTCGCAACGACCCAGCCTCGGGCCTGCGCGTGTTCCGTTCGGTGTCGCACCACGGGCTGGAGATCGAGCGGGGCGTGTTCACACGCGGGCGCAGCCCCTGGCGCTACCTCAAGCCGCTGCAGGCGCACCTGTTCCTGTCGGCCAACGAGGCCGACGTGCGCCAGGCCCTGACCGCTGGTGTGCCGGCTGCGCGCGTGCTGCCGCATGCGGCCCGTGCGGGCGATGCCCACCCCGATGAAGTGCGCATCGCTTTCGACGGCGACGCCGTGCTGTTCTCCGACGAGGCCGAGCGCATCTTCCAGCAGGGCGGCTTGGGCGCCTTCCAGGACCACGAGGTCAGCCGCGCGCGCAAGCCCCTGCCCGACGGGCCGTTTCGGCCGCTGCTGCAGGCCCTGCACGACCTGCGCAGCGCCATCGAACAGCCCGGGGCCTCCCGCATGCGCATCCGCACCGCCCTGGTGACGGCGCGTGGCGCGCCGGCGCATGAACGCGCCATCCGCACCCTCATGGACTGGGGCATCGAGGTCGACGAGGCCATGTTCCTGGGCGGCCTGCCCAAGGGAGAATTCTTGCGCGAGTTCGAGCCCGACTTCTTCTTCGACGACCAGACCGGCCACGTCAACAACGCCGCGCCGCACGTGCCGGCCGGACACGTGGCCGCCGGGGTCGCCAACCTGCAGAACGCCGAAACCCCCGAGCGGGGCTGAGCGCCACATCCCGGACCCAACAGGAGCCTGACATGAGCGACGAACTGGGAGACTTCTTCGCGCTGCCGCCCTTCAAGGCGGACGAGGCCCTGGTGCAGCTGCGCCGTCAGCTCAAGGAGATGAAGCTGCAGGAGCAGCCTGGCAGCACGCCGCACCGATTCGCGCTCAAGGGCGTGGTGGTGGCCGAGCTGCAAGTGGCGGCCGTGACCGCCGAGGCGCCCAAGCCGGCCCTGGCGGCGGCCGTCGTCAAGCGGCCTTTGCAACGTCCCGAGTGGGTGCGTCAGCAGCTCGACAGCCGCGACGCCGTGCGCAAGTGGCTCGATGCGCTCAAGCGCCAGGTCGCCAACTGGAGCGACGACGAGTGATGGGGCCCATGGCCCCTTCGGTCAATCGGCCTTCGCCTCTTTCTGCATCTTGGCTCGGAACAGCTCGCGGATGCTGACCTCGCGCGGGCCCGGGATCAGCTCGTAGCCCTCGCCAGCAGCGATGGTGCCAGGCGTGCGCACGGCCAGGTAAAAACCGCAAAAGCCCGACTGCGCCATCATCTTGATCGCGTGCTTGAAGCCCAGTTTGGCTTCCAGTTTGAAGCAGGGGCGGCGCGGCTCGCTGATCGCCAGTGCGCAATCTGCAAAGCGCAGCACGTCACCGATGTGGGCGTCCTCTTCCAGCAGGCCCGACAGCGTGAGGTTCTCGCCCAGCGAGCCCGCAGGCAGCGCCTCGCCCCAGGCCTGCAGGCCCGCTTGTGCGCGCACCGTCTGCCAGAACGCGTAATGCTCGATCGGGTAGGCGTAGACCGCCTTGCTCAGGCCGCCGTGAACGCTGAGGTCGGCCTGCTCGTCGCCCGCCAGGCCCAGTGCCTTGACTTCGATGCGCTCGGGCCGGGCTTCGGTGCTCACCGGCTGTTTGCCGATGGCCGTCAGGATGCGACGCCCCTGGATGTCGACGTGGCTGGCCTGCGCCACGTTGACGGACAGCACCCTGCGGGCGGGCTTGGAGGAAAGGTTGACGGTGCTCATGGATTCAAACGATACCCCAGATACCCCGGGCGCCAAGGCCCTGCTCAGCCCCGCTTCGACGAAGTCCAGGGCAGGGGCGTGACCTGAGCCGACATCGCGTTGAAGCCGACCACGCAAGGCTCGCCCGGCTGCCAGTTCATCTGCTCGATGGCTTGCCGCGTGACCAGGCCCCAGATCTGCGCCCCGGCTTTGAGCTCCAGCCGCTCGTCGAGCTCGCGCGCCAGCTCCACGCCCACGGCGCCATAGGTGCCGCTGTGCCCGGCCAGCATCACCTGGGTGATGCGCCCGCGCAGCACGTTGGTGCTGCTGCTGTCGGTGGGCACCTCGCGGTGCAGGCTCACGTCGCGGGCGCGCACCTTCAGGCGCACGCGGGTGCCGACGGGGTGCAGCGTGGCCGGCACCGTCACGCATTGCCCGCAGATGTCGACCTCGCTGACCACCCACTCGATGTCGTGCCGGGTGACCGCACCTTCGAGGATGCTGCCGGCGTGAAAGCCCTCCAGGAAGGTCGACAGCGACACGTCGGACAGCACCTGGGCAATCGGCCCGGCGCCCGCCATGCGCCCGTCGTGCAGGATGACCACGTCATCTGCCATGCGCACGACCTCTTCCATGCGTGGCGTGGCCATCAGCACAGGCAGGTGGAAGCGATGCGCGACCTGCGCGAGCAACTCCAGCAGCTCGGGGCGCTCCGGGTCGTGCACGCGGCCGAGTGGGTCGTCCATGAGCAGGCCCTGCGGGTCGGCGGCCAGGGCCCGGCCCAGCGCGGCGCGCACGCGCTGCGAGGCGTTGAGCTCGTGGGGGCGGCGGTCCATCATGGCGCTGAGGTCGAGCCACTTCACCAGCGAAGGCACGTCGAGCCCTGGCGCGACCTTCATGCGCGGGCCCTGCGCCCGGGCCCCGTAAGCGAGGTTGCGCTCGATCGTCAGGTGCGGGAAGAGGTGGGCCTCGGCGTCCAGCCACCCCAGCCTGCGCTGGTGTGGCGGCAGGTTCAGGCCGCGCCGGGATTCGAACAAGGCGTCGGCACCCAGGGCCACGCGCCCGGCGATGACCGGACG
>NZ_DCXA01000025.1:9660-13897 GCF_002328915.1 Aquabacterium sp. UBA2148 | reverse complement strand
ACCAGGTCAAGCGCATGGTGGCAGCCGTGGGCAACCGGGTCGAGGGCCTGCATCGCAGCAGCATCGGGCGGCTGGCGCTGCCCGCTGACCTGGCCCCGGGCCAGTGGCGCTGGGTCGAAGACCCGGCCATCGTGCTGCCCTGAGCCGATAATCTGCCCCCATGCAAGTCTTTCGCGGTTTCCACCATGCGGCACTGGCGCCGGCCTGTGCCCTGACGATCGGCAATTTCGACGGCGTCCACCGTGGGCACCAGGCCATGCTGGCGCTGCTGCGCAACGAAGCCCAGCACCGCGGCCTGCCTGCCACCGTGCTGACCTTCGAGCCGCATCCGCGCGACTACTTCGCCGAGCTGGCGGGCAAGCCCGAGCTGGCCCCGGCGCGCATCGCCACCCTGCGCGACAAGCTCTCCGAGCTGGAGCGCTGCGGCGTCGATCAGGTCGTGATCCTGCCTTTCGATGCACGGCTGGTGGCGTTGAGCCCGCAGGACTTCATTCAGCAGGTGATCGTGGACGGGCTGCGCGCCCGCTACGTGCTGGTGGGAGACGATTTCCGCTTCGGCGCCAAGCGCGCCGGTGATTACGCCACGCTGGACGCCGCAGGCGTGGCACATGGCTTCGACGTCGCCCGGATGATGAGCTACGAGGTGCGCGGCCTGCGGGTGTCGTCTTCGGTGGTGCGCGAGGCGCTCACCGCCGGCGACATGGCCCGCGTGGCCACGCTGCTGGGGCGCCCCTACACCGTCAGCGGCCACGTCGTGCACGGCCAAAAGCTCGGCCGCAGCCTCGATTGCCGCACGCTCAACGTTCGCTTCGGCCATGAAAAACCGGCCACCACCGGCATCTTCGTGGTCCGCACCCACGGCCTGGCGGGCCACCCGCTGGAGGGCGTCGCCAGCCTGGGCGTGCGCCCCACCGTGACCGAGACCGGGCGCGTGCTGCTGGAGGTGCATTGCTTCGATTGGCCTGCCGACCTGGGCCTCGAAGGGGGCTACGGTAAAATCGTGCGCGTGGAACTGCTGCACAAACTCCGAGACGAAGCCCGCTACGACGGGCTGGACGCGTTGCAGGCCGCCATCCACAAGGACATCGCCGACGCCAAGGGCTTTTTCCAGGCCCAGGGCCGCCAGACCACCCGCGACCGAATTTGACGCGGGCGGCCCCGTCCATCAGCCGGTGGACGGCCCCAGGTCTCGCCCGCCTGACGTCGCCTTCGCAACGGCCTGCTTCGCAGGTTGCTGCACCGAATCCCCCATGACCGTGGCAACCGGGGTGCGCTCAACCTGACGCACGCCTGGGCCGCAGTCGGACCCAAGAGATCGCCATGAGCCAAGACAACAGCGCCAAGCCCGGCAAGAACCAGCAAGATGCCAAGAAAGGCGGCGGTAAGCCCTCGGAGGCGGTGCCCGAGTCGAAGTACCGTGCCACGCTGAACATGCCCGACACCCCCTTCCCGATGCGGGGTGACTTGCCCAAGCGCGAGCCGGCTTGGGTGGCCGAGTGGGAAAAGAACGACCTCTACGGCAAGCTGCGCGCCGCACGCCAAGGCGCGCCCAAGTTCGTGCTGCACGACGGCCCGCCTTACGCCAACGGCAACATCCACATCGGGCACGCCGTCAACAAGGTGCTCAAGGACATGATCGTCAAGGCGCGCCAGTTGGCCGGCTTCGACGCCAGCTACATCCCCGGTTGGGACTGTCACGGCCTGCCCATCGAGAACCAGATCGAAAAAACCTTCGGGCGCAACCTCAGCCGCGATGACGTGCAGGCCAAGGCCCGCGCCTACGCCGCCGAGCAGATCGACGGCCAGCGCACCGATTTCAAGCGCCTGGGCGTGCTGGGCGACTGGGCCCACCCCTACCTGACGATGAACTTCGGCAACGAGGCCAACGAGATCCGGGCGCTCAAGAAGATCATGGACCGCGGCTACGTGTACCGGGGTCTCAAGCCCGTGTACTGGTGCTTCGACTGCGGCTCTTCGCTGGCCGAGTTCGAGATCGAGTACGCCGACAAGAAGTCGCAGACGCTGGACGTGGCCTTCCTGAGCGCCGAGCCCGAAAGGCTCGCTTCGGCCTTCGGCCTGCCGTCGTTGAGCAAGGAAGCCTTCGCCGTGATCTGGACCACCACCGCGTGGACCATCCCGGCCAACCAGGCGCTCAACGTGCATGCCGAGCTGAGCTACGCGCTGGTCGACACGCCCAAAGGCCTGCTGGTGCTGGCCGAGTCGCTGGTTGAAAAGGCCTGCGAGCGTTACGGCTTCGCCGCCGATGACTGCAAGGTGGTCGCCACCACCGCTGGTGCCAAGCTCGAAGGCCTGAAGTTCAAGCACCCGCTGGCCCATGTGCACGCCGGTTACGACCGCATCAGCCCCGTCTACCTGGCCGAGTACGTCAGCGCCGAAGATGGCTCGGGCATCGTGCACGCCGCGCCAGCCTATGGCGTGGACGACTTCAACAGCTGCGTGGCCCACGGCATGAAGTTCGACGACATCCTCAACCCGGTTCAGGGCAACGGTGTCTACGAAACCGAGCTGCCGCTGTTCGGCGGCCAGCACATCTGGAAGGCCGCGTCCGTGGTGCTCGAGACCCTGCGCGAGCACGGTCGCCTGCTCGCCTCCAAAGACATCGTCCACAGCTACCCGCACTGCTGGCGCCACAAGACGCCGGTGATCTTCCGCGCCGCCGCTCAGTGGTTTGTGCGCATGGACGAAGGCGAGGGCGTGTTCACCGCCGACAAGGCTCCCAAGACCCTGCGCCAGACCGCGCTCGACGCCATCGACCAGACCACCTTCTACCCGGAGAACGGCCGCGCCCGCCTGCGCGACATGATCGCCAACCGGCCCGACTGGTGCATCAGCCGCCAGCGCAACTGGGGTGTGCCGCTGCCCTTCTTCCTGCACAAGGTGTCGGGCGAGCTGCACCCCGACACGCCCGCGCTGATGGAGCGCGCCGCGCAACTGGTGGAGCAGGGCGGCGTCGAGGCCTGGTCCAAGCTCGACCCTGCCGAGTGGCTGGGCGCCGAACAAGCCGCCGAGTACAGCAAGTCCACCGACATCCTCGACGTGTGGTTCGATTCGGGCACGACCTTCTTCCACGTGCTCAACGCGCAAAACGGCAGCCACCCGAACGCCGGCCACCACCAGGGCCCCGAGGCCGACCTCTACCTCGAAGGCCATGACCAGCATCGCGGCTGGTTCCACAGCTCGTTGCTGGCCGCTTGCGCCATCTACGGTCGTGCGCCCTACAAGGGCCTGCTGACCCACGGCTTCACCGTCGACGGCCAGGGCCGCAAGATGTCCAAGTCGGTGGGCAACACCGTGGCGCCGCAAGAGATCAGCAACAAGATGGGCGCCGAGATCATCCGCCTGTGGGCGGCCTCGACCGACTACTCGGGTGACCTGGGCATCGACGACAAGATCCTCGCCCGCGTGGTGGACGGCTACCGCCGCATCCGCAACACGCTGCGCTTCCTGCTGGCCAACACGTCCGATTTCAACCCTGAAACCGACGCGGTGCCTTTGAGCGAGCTGCTGGAGATCGACCGCTACGCGCTGGCCCGCGCCTCGCAGCTGCAGGAAGACATCCTGGCCCACTACGAGCGCTACGAGTTCCATCCCGTGGTGGCCAAGCTGCAGGTTTACTGCTCGGAAGACCTGGGCGCTTTCTACCTCGACGTGCTCAAAGACCGGCTCTACACCAGCGCCGCCAAGAGCCACGCCCGCCGCGCCGCGCAGACCGCGCTGTGGCACATCACGAACGGCATGCTGCGCTGGATGGCGCCCTTCCTGAGCTTCACGGCCGAAGAGGCCTGGCAGGTCTTCAAGGGCCCGAACAACCCCAGCGTCAGCCTCTTCACCGAGACCTACTGGGACTTCCACGAGGCCGACAAGGACACCGAGCTGCTGGCCAAGTGGTCGCGCATCCGCGCGTTGCGCGAAGAAGCCAACCGCCGCATCGAAGACGTGCGCACGCGCGGTGAAGTCGGCGCGTCGCTGCAGGCCAAGCTGTTCATCACCATCGGCACGCAAGACGAGCAGGGCGCGCGCCTGCTGGCCGACCTGCGCAGCCTGGGCGACGACCTGAAGTTCGTGCTCATCGTCTCCGAGGTGGAACTGGCCGAAGGACATTCGACTCAAATCGAGGTCAACCCGTCTCATGCCCTCAAGTGCGAGCGCTGCTGGCACTACCGCGACGACGTGGGCGTCAACCCCGAGCACCCGACGATCTGCGGCCGTTGCCGAA
>NZ_DCXA01000025.1:1258-9581 GCF_002328915.1 Aquabacterium sp. UBA2148 | reverse complement strand
GACGATCTGCGGCCGTTGCGACAGCAACCTGCACGGCGCCGGCGAACACCGCGAGCACGCCTGACCATGGCCAAGACCTCCAGCAATTCGCTGTGGCCCTGGCTGGGCATCGCCGCGATCATCATCCTGGCCGACCAGTTCACCAAGGTGCTGGTCATCGGGGCGTTCGACCTCGGCCACAGCCAGCCGGTCACGTCCTTTTTCAACCTCGTGCGGGTGCACAACACGGGTGCGGCGTTCTCGTTCCTGGCGCACGCGGGGGGCTGGCAGCGCTGGTTCTTCGTCGGCCTGGGCGCGGTGGCCACGGGCTTCATCGTCTACATGCTGCGCCAGCACGGTGGACAAAAGCTGTTCGCCTGGGCGCTGACGCTGATCCTGGGTGGCGCGATCGGCAACGTGATCGACCGGCTCATCCATGGCTACGTCGTCGACTTCCTGGACTTCCACTGGGACTTCCTGTCGCCGATGTTCCCTGGCGGCCATTTCCCGGCCTTCAACATCGCGGACTGCGGCATCACCATCGGGGCGATGTTGCTGATCCTGGACGAATTGCGGCGCGTGCGCCGGGGCTGACCACCAAGGGGCTTGCGGCGATGGCACGCAAGCTCCCTTTGCGCATGCCTTTACGCGATCTTTGCATGGCCATGCGTCGAGCAATCGCTTCACGGGCCTTTACGATCAGGCGCCACTCGAAGTCTGATCAACCATGCTTGTCCTGACCCCTCGACGCTGGATCGCTGGCGGCGTCCTCCTTGCCTGCGGCGCGGCCGCTTTCGTGCTTTGGCCCCATGGCGCATCGGTGGCCCAGAACCAGAAGGCCGATGCCGGCAAGGCAGCGCCCCCGGTGCCCGTGCGCGTGGCCCAGGCCGTGGTGCAGGACCTGCCCCTGGCCATCAGCGCCGTCGGGCAGGTGCAGGCGGTGCGTCAGGCGGTGGTGCGGGCGCGCATCGAAGGGCTGCTGACCGAGGTGAACTTTGTCGAAGGGCAACCCGTCAGGCAAGGCCAGGTGCTGGCCCGCCTCGATGACCGCAGCCTGCAAGCCCAGGTGGACCAGGCCGAAGCCGAGCTCAAGCGCCTGCAGGCCCAACTGCAACTGGCCGAGCTCGACCTCAAGCGCTACCAGGGCCTGGCCGAGCAATCGGCCGTGTCCACGCAGCAGCGCGACCAGCAGCAGGCCCAGGTCGACCAACTGCGCGCCCAGGTGCAATCGCAGCAGGCCAGCCTCAGCCAGGTGCGCACCCAGCTGTCCTACACCGCCATCACGGCGCCATTCAGCGGTCGGGCAGGCCTGCGGCTGGTGGACGTTGGCAACATCGTTCGCCCCTCTGATGCACAGGGCATCGTGACCCTGGCGCAGACCGAGCCGCTGAACGTGGTTTTCAGCGTGCCCCAGGCTCGCCTGGCCGATGTACGCAATGCGCTGGCGCAACCCAAAGGCGCGGTGATCAGCGTGTCCGAGCGAGAAGGCGGCGCGAGCCTGGCGCAAGGCCGCCTGCGCTCGGCCGACAACGCGGTGGACGCGGGCTCCGGCACGCTCAAGCTCAAGGCCGAGCTGGCTCCTGCGGGCGACCGCCTGTGGCCTGGTCAGTTCGTGACCGTGAGCCTCAACACTGGTGCCTTGTCAGGTGCCCTGACGGTGCCCGCCAAGGCAGTTCAGCGTGGCCTCAAGGGCTCTTTCGTTTGGCGCGTGGAGCAAGGCGAGGCGCAGATGGTGAGCGTGCAGCCGGCCTGGCAGTCCGATGTGGTGGTGGTCGTCAAACCCGCGGCCGACGGCCTGAAAGCGGGCGACCAGGTGGTGGTGGACGGGCAGTCGCGCCTCAAACCCAAGGTCCGCGTCAAGCTGGTGGCTGAGCGCGGGACGGCGGCCGCCGAAGCCACCTCTGCTGGCAAGCCATGAGTCGGGTTCAGCATCGGAATCCACCATGAGCCAGGACGTTTCTTCTTCCTCCGCCGCGAACGCCGCACAGTCCGTGGGCCGCGGCCTGTCGGCCTGGTGCATCTCGCACCCAGTGGCCACCACGCTGCTGACCCTGGCGCTTGTGCTGCTGGGCCTGTTCGCCTTCCCGCGCCTGCCGGTGGCCCCGCTGCCCGAAGCCGAGTTCCCCACCATCCAGATCAGCGCACGCCTGCCCGGCGCCAGCCCCGAGACCATGGCCTCGGCCGTGGCCACGCCACTGGAGGTGGGCTTGAGCGGCATCCCTGGCGTCACCGAGATGTCGTCGACCAGCTCGCTCGGCAGCACTTCGGTCACCCTGCAGTTCACGCTCAGCAAAGACATCAACGAAGCTGCGCAGGAGGTGCAGTCGGCCCTCAATGCGACCGCCGGCAAACTGCCCGACGACATGCCTTCGCCGCCCACCTGGCGCAAGGTCAACCCGGCCGACGGCCCGGTGCTCATCCTCAAGATGCAGTCCGAGGTGCTCAACCTGACCGAGCTCAGCGACCTGGCCGAGACCGTGCTGGCGCGCCGCCTGAGTCAAATTGACGGTGTCTCCGAGGTCGCCATCTCGGGGCAACGCAAACCTGCCATCCGCATCCAGGCCTCGCCCGCAGCCCTGGCGCCGCACGGCCTGAGCCTGGCCGACATCCGCGCGGCGGTGCAAAAGGCCAGCGTCAACCAGCCCAAAGGCGTGCTGCTGGGCCCCGACCGCACCAGCACCCTGGCCACGAATGACCAGCTCTTCGATGCCTCTGACTACGAGCAGCTCACCATCGTCGACCGAAGCGGCGTGCCGGTGCGCATCGGTGACGTGGCCAAGGTCATCGACGGCGCCGAGAACGACTTCGTCGGTGCATGGCAGAACGGCCAGCCGGGCCTGGGCATCATCATCCGCCGCCAGCCGGGGGCCAACATCGTCGCCACGGCCGACCGCATCCAGGCGGCGCTGCCGGAGCTGGCCGCGCGCCTGCCCGCCAGCGTCATGGTCGAGGTGCTCAACGACCGCACGCGCACCATCCGCTCCTCGCTGCACGAGGTCGAGCTCACGCTGGCGCTGACTTTCGTGCTCGTCGTGGTGGTGATGGGCGCCTTCTTGCGCCAGGTCTCGGCCACCGTCATCGTCACGGCGGTGCTGGGCGTGTCCATGATCGCGACGGTCGCGGCCATGGACGTGCTCGGCTTCAGCCTCAACAACCTGACTTTGGTGGCACTGATCATCGCCATGGGTTTCGTGGTGGACGACGCCATCGTGGTGGTCGAGAACATCCATCGCCACCTCGAAGATGGCCTGCCCATGCGCGAGGCCGCGCTCAAGGGCTCCAGCGAGATCGGTTTCACCGTGCTGTCCATCAGCGTCTCGCTGGTGGCGGCCTTCATCCCGCTGCTGTTCATGGGCGGAGTGGTGGGGCGCCTGTTCAGCGAGTTCGCGGTCACCGTCACGGCGGCCATCGCGGTCTCGGTGATCACCTCACTCACGCTGGCACCCATGCTCGCCTCGCGCTGGATGTCGCGCGCGCCGGCCCATCACGAGGGCGGCTGGGTGCAGCGCCTGATCGACGCCTACGGCCGCAGCGTTGGCTGGGCGCTCGACCACAGCCGGCTGATGCTGGGCCTGTTCTTCAGCACCATGGGTCTGGCCGTGGCGGCCTACACCTTCATTCCCAAAGGCTTCTTTCCTCTGCAGGACACGGCCTTCGTGCTGGGCACCACCCTGGCGGCACAGGACGAGTCCTACGAGGCCATGGTCGAGAAGCACGCGGCGCTCGCCCGCATCCTTGACGAAGACCCGGCGGTGCTGGGCTACAACCAGACGGTGGGTGGCTCCAGCGGCAGCGTCTCCGGCGGCCGCTTCTTCATCGTCCTGAAAGACCGCTCCAAGCGCGACGTATCGGCCCAGGGCTTCATCGACCGTGTGCGCGCCAAGACCTCGCAAGTGCCCGGCATCACCCTGTTCATGCGCGCCGCGCAAGACATCAACCTGGGCACCGGCTCGCCGCGCACCCAGTACCAGTACGCCTTGCTGGGTGATGACAGCGCCAGCCTGGGCCAATGGGCCGAAAAGTTGACCGAACGCCTCGCGCGTCAGCCCCAGTTCCGCGACGTGTCCAACGACCTGCAACTCGGCGCTGGCATCACCCGCCTGACCATCGACCGCGCCGCCGCGGCCCGCCATGGCCTGAGCGTCGACGACATCAACCAGGTGCTCTACAGCGCCTACGGCCAGCGCCAGATCGCCGAGACGCAAACCGAGCAGAACCAGTACCAGGTCATCCTCGAAATCGACCCCGCCTTGCGCGGTCAGACCGACAGCCTGAACTGGTTGCATCTGCGTTCGGCCAAGACCGGTCAGATGGTGCCCTTGGCCGAGGTTGCACGCCTGGAGTCGCCCGAAACCGGTGCCGTCAGCATCTCGCGACTGGCCATGTCGCCTGCTGTGAACCTGTCGTTCAACCTCGCGCCGGGCGTGGCCCTCGGTGATGCCGTCAAGCTGATCGACGACGTGCGCCAGGAACTGCAGGTGCCCGACAGCATCAACGGCCGCTTCCAGGGTGCGGCGCAAGCGTTCCAGGACTCGCTGGCCACCCAACCCTTCCTGATCCTGGCGGCGCTGCTGGCGGTCTACATCATCCTGGGTGTGCTCTACGAGAGCTTTGTGCACCCGCTGACCATCCTCTCGACGCTGCCCTCGGCCGGCATCGGCGCGGTGGCAGCCCTGTGGCTCAGCGGACAGGACTTCTCCATCATGGCGCTCATCGGCGTGGTGCTGCTGATCGGCATCGTCAAGAAGAACGGGATCATGATGGTCGACTTCGCCCTGCAAGCCCAGCGCGAACAAGGCCTGAGCCCGCGCGAGGCCATCCAGCAGGCCTGCGTGGTGCGCTTTCGCCCGATCATGATGACAACGTTGGCGGCGCTGCTGGCCGCGATCCCGCTGATGCTGGGCTTCGGCACGGGGGCGGAACTGAGGCAGCCATTGGGCTACGCCGTGGTGGGTGGCCTGCTGCTCAGCCAGGTGCTCACGCTCTACACGACGCCGGTGGTCTACCTCGCGCTCGACCGCCTGTTCCACAAGCAGGCGAGGGTTGCGCCGCCGCAAGACGTGCCCGCGTGAACAGGCACATCCAACAGGCACTTTCAGAAGGGACAAGGGATAGCCTGACGCGTGCCTGTCAGGCTGCTGTGCTACGCTGATTTCAATCATTTGACTGCACACGCCATCCCATGTCCGGCCTGCTTCCCAACATCGATCCCGACGGTCTGCTCGAGTTCTCGGTCGTCTACACCGACCGCGCGCTCAACCACATGTCCAAGCGCTTCCAGGGCGTCATGACCGACATCTCGGCCATGCTCAAGCGCGTCTACAACGCCCCCTCGGCGGTCCTGGTGCCCGGCAGCGGCACCTTCGGCATGGAGTCGGTGGCGCGCCAGTTCGCGCAGGGCAAGCACGTGCTGGTCATCCGCAACGGCTGGTTCAGCTACCGCTGGACGCAGATCTTCGAGATGGGCTCGATCCCGGCCAGCCACACCGTGCTCAAGGCCCGCCGGATCGGCGAAGGCTCGCAAGCCGCGTGGGCCCCCGCGCCGATCGACGAGGTCGTCGCCACCATCCACCGTGAAAAGCCCGCGCTGGTCTTCGCACCGCACGTCGAAACTGCGGCCGGCATGATCCTGCCCGATGGCTACCTCCAGGCCATCTCTGACGCCGTGCACGAAGTCGGCGGCCTGTTCGTGCTCGACTGCATCGCCTCC
This sequence comes from Aquabacterium sp. UBA2148, assembly GCF_002328915.1. Lineage (NCBI taxonomy): Bacteria > Pseudomonadati > Pseudomonadota > Betaproteobacteria > Burkholderiales > Sphaerotilaceae > Aquabacterium > Aquabacterium sp. UBA2148. The sequence goes on along the minus strand of NZ_DCXA01000025.1, from coordinate 3,892 downwards.
GGCGCCATGTGGGTCGACATGAAAGCCACCGGGGTCGACATCCTGATCAGCGCACCGCAAAAAGGCTGGAGCAGCTCGCCGTGCTGCGCCATGGTCATGCTCAGCGAGCGCGCGCGCGCGGCGATCGACGCCACGCAAAGCACCACCTTCGCCATGGACCTCAAGAAGTGGCTGCAGATCATGGAGACCTACGAAGGTGGCGGCCACGCCTACCACTCCACGCTGCCCACCGACGCCTTGCTGCGCCTGCGCGACGCCATGGCTGAAACCGAGGCCTACGGTTACGAAAAGGTGCGCCAGGAGCAAATCGCCCTGGGCAGCCAGGTGCGCGAATTGATGGTGCGCCACGGCTACCCCAGCGTCGCAGCCGAAGGTTTCCAGGCACCTGGCGTGGTGGTCAGCTACACCACCGACCCCGACATCCAGAACAGCAAGAAGTTCCTGGCCCTGGGCCTGCAGACCGCTGCCGGCGTGCCGCTGCAATGCGACGAGCCGGCCGACTTCCGCACCTTCCGCGTCGGCCTGTTCGGGCTCGAGAAATGGCACAACGTCGGCCGCTCGGTGACGCACCTGTCGAATGCGCTGGAGGCCATCGCCGCCACCCGTTGAACCCGACCGCTGGCTTTCACCGATGACGTGAGCGTCAAGCAGCCTTAACTTGGGGGCTCCTCATCTCGATGGAGGGGTCTTCATGGGCACGGTCAGCCGCTTGTCGCAGCACCACGTGGTTTCTCGTCGCCGAACGACGCGCCGCAAGGCCGTCCTCAGGCGTCACCTCGCATGGCCAACAGCCGATGGCCTGTCGTCTTCCGATGATGGGACGGTGGCGACGTCGGTGACGGCCGTGCAGCCCAACGCCGACGGCCTGGCGCCGCTGGGTTTTGACACCCGCCCCGAGCCCAGCGCCCTCGACCTGCCGCTCAACACCTTGCCTTGGTCCGCGCCATTTGCCTGGCTGAAAGCGGGCTGGCGCGACTTCACCCGTGCGCCGGCCATCGGCCTGTTTTACGGGCTTTGCTTCGTGCTCATGGGTTGGGCCCTGGTGGGAACCTTCCAGCGCGCCCCCGAATACACCCTGGCGCTGTCGGCCGGTTTCCTGCTGCTGGGCCCGTTCCTGTGCCTGGGCCTGTACCACGCCAGCCGTGAGCTGGAGCAGGGGCGTCAGCCAAGCCTGCTGCGCTCGCTGACCGCCTGGCGCATCAGCAGCGCGCAACTGGCCATCTTCGCGGCCGTGTTGCTGGTGCTGGAGATGCTGTGGGGCCGCGCCGCCATGATCGTCTTCGCCATCAGCTTCGAGGGGGTGCCTGACTTCAATGGGCCGCTCTCGAGCTTCCTCACCGAAGAGTTCATCACCTTCGGGGTCGTTTACACGGCCGTGGGCGCCATCTTCGCCGGGCTGATTTTCGCCATCAGCGTGGTCAGCATGCCCATGATCCTCGACCGCTCGGTTGACGCGGTCTCGGCGGGCTTGCTGAGCATGCGCCTGGTGGCCACCCAGCCGGGCGTGATGTGGCTGTGGGCGGCGCTCATCGGGCTGCTCAGCCTGGTGGCGATGCTGCCAGGCTTTGCGGGCTTGCTGCTGGTGGCGCCAGTGCTGGGCCACGCCTCGTGGCACGCCTACCGCGCGGCCCTGGCCCAGGGGCCAAACAGCCCACCCTGAACAGGGGGGTGAATCCGCTTGAGCGGGTGCATCTGTCCCTGGACCCCGGCCCGTAGTGGGGGTGCGCGCATCGGAAAGGTCTGCTGCGCGAACCACAAACTACCCGGAGTCCAGCCATGTTCAAGCCTTCCATCCTGGCCCTGGCGGCCATCTTCTCTGTGTCCGTTGCGCAAGCCGAAGCCCTCTACGGCCTGACCACCGACAACCGCCTGATCACCTTCGACACCGCCGCACCGAGCATGGGCTCGGCCGTCGGCCTGAGCGGCCTGGCCGCCTCCGAGAAGCTGCTCGGGCTCGACACGCGCCCCACCAACGGTCAGCTCTACACCCTGAGCAACCTGGGCAACGTCTACACCCTCGACGCCAGCACCGGCGCCGCCACGTTCGTGACCGCACTCAAGGCGCCCATCAACGGCAGCCTCCTGGGTTTTGACTTCAACCCCAACGCCGACGTCAGCGGCGCGGCCTCCCTGCGTGTCCTCACCGCCGCAGGCGACAACTACGCCGTCAACGTCAACCCAGGCGCCAACCTGGGCGCCGTCGCCAAGCAAACCAACGTCAGCTCGGCCAGCGGCTCGCTCAAGCTCACCGGTGCGGCTTACAGCAACAACGACACCAACCCCGCCACGCCGACGGTGCTGTTCGCCATCGACACCGTCAGCAGCAGCCTGTTCTCCACCTCGGCACCAGCTGGTGGCGTCTACACCCGCGTGGGCAGCCTGGGCGCCAGCTCCCTGAACGTCTTCGGCTTCGACATCTCCGGCTCGGGCGTGGCTTACGCCGGGCTGACCGGTGACGACAGCTACTCCAGCCTGTACACCATCAACCTGCAGACTGGCGCGGCCAGCCTGATCGGCGCCTTCGGCATCCAGGGCAACACCGCGCTGCCCACCATCGTCGGCCTGGCTGTGGCGCCTGCCGTGCCCGAGCCCTCGACCGTCGGGCTGATGCTGGCGGGTTTGGGTGCCGTCGGC
>NZ_DCXA01000025.1:0-1227 GCF_002328915.1 Aquabacterium sp. UBA2148 | reverse complement strand
GGGTGCCGTCGGCTTCGGTTTGCGCCGCAGCCGCGCTCGCGCTCAGGCCTGATAGCTCACAGGCGCCTGCTTGGCGCCATGAAGCCTCTCAAGTGGACAAAGGGGGCGAATGGCTTGCCCCCCGAGAGAGGGCTCGGTCGGCCTGCTCTAATGCAGGTTCTTTGCAGAACGCTGCCAACAGCAGACCAAGAATAGGCAGACCGAGCCTTGTCACCTGCTTCATCCCTGTCCTGGCGAACGGCCTGGCTGCTCGTGTTGCCGCCCATGCTCTGGGCTGGCAACGCCGTGGTCGGCCGCATGCTGGTCGGCAGCATGCCGCCTGTGGCGATGAACGGACTGCGCTGGCTGCTTGTCGCCCTCCTGCTCGCGCCCTTGGGCTGGCGGGTCCTCCAGGAGCCGTCGGCCATTGTCCAGCGCTGGCGGCACCTGGCCTTGATCGGTTCATTGGGCGTGGGCACCTACAACGCCCTGCAGTACCTCGCGCTGCAAACCTCGTCACCCATCAACGTCACGCTGATCGGCGCCAGCATCCCGGTGTGGATGATGGTCGTGGGGCGCGTGTGCTTTGGCCAGCCTCTGCTGCGACGGCAGTTGTTCGGCGCGGCCTTGTCGGTGGCGGGCGTCTTGCTGGTGATGTCCCAAGGTCAATGGGCCACCCTGGCCAAACTGCGCCTGGTGCCGGGCGACCTGCTCATGCTGCTGGCCAGCCTGGCCTGGGCCTTCTACAGCTGGTTGCTGGCCCGCCCGCCCGCGTCGATGCAAGGCCAGGCCCGTCCTGACTGGGACTGGGCTGGTTTCCTGTGGATCCAGGTGGGGTTCGGCCTGCTGTGGGCGACCCTGTGCGCGGGCGCGGAAGCCGCCTGGACCCCAGGCTGGAGCGATGGCTGGCGCCTCGATGCCGGCACCCTGCTGGGCCTGCTGTTCATCGCCATCGGCCCATCGATCCTGGCCTACCGATGCTGGGGCCTGGGCGTGCAGGCCGTGGGCCCGACGGTGGCGGGCTTTTTCAGCAACCTGACGCCGGTTTTCGCGGCCACCTGGTCCACCTTGCTGCTGGGGCAGGGGCCGCGTTGGTATCACCCGCTGGCGCTGCTGCTCATCGCAGCGGGCATCGTCGTGTCATCGGGCTGGCGACCACGCCTCAAAAGCGCCGACGGGGGCCGCCGCGATTGAACGGCGGCTGGCCGCGCCAGTAGCGCAGCATCAACCAGCCGCCCAGCATGCCGC
>NZ_DCXA01000024.1:8430-10199 GCF_002328915.1 Aquabacterium sp. UBA2148 | reverse complement strand
TTTGTGCTTCCTGCAAGAGCTCCGCGCGCTGAGCACCCGCTTTGCGCAGTTCCGCCTGCAGGTCATCGTCACGCACGAGGCGCCCGCCGTGCCCGGGGAGGCGCAAGGCCTCATCAGCGCGCAGCAACTGGCGCAACTGGTGCCCGACCTGGGCGAGCAGCAGGTGTTTGCCTGCGGCCCGGGTGGCTTCATCGAGGCCGCGCGCGAGCTGTGCCAAGGCCACAGCCAGGCCTTCGTCGCCGAGGGCTTCACCCCAGCTGCCCCGGTGTCCCTGCCAACCGCCACCGAGGCCCGCATGGTGCGCGTGACCTTGCAGCGCAACGGCCGCGAGTTGCAACTGAGCACCGGCCTGAGCCTGCTCGACGCGCTCGAAGCCGAAGGCCTGAACCCGCCGTCGGGCTGCCGAATGGGTGTCTGCCACAGCTGCGTGTGCCCGCGCGTGGAAGGCACCACGCAAGACATGCAGTCGGGCGACACCCAGTCCGAAAGCAACATGGCCGTGCGCCTGTGCGTCAGCCGCGCTTGCACCGACCTCACGCTCGACCTTTGAAACTCACCCCAGCCGTCACACCATGAGCAACCTCACCCGACGTGAACCGAGCCCCGAAGACCTGGCGCGCTTTGGCGCCGAGATCGACGACCTGCGCGCCCGCACCGTGGCCGACCTGGGCGAGCGCGACGCAAGCTACATCCGACGCATCTACGCCGCCGTGCGCTGGATCGAGGTGTTGGGCCGTGGCGTGCTGATGGCCTGCCTGTTCATGCCCGAGGCCTGGATCGTGCCCACCGTGATGGCAGGCGGCCTGATCCTGGGCATCGCCAAGATCCTGGACAACATGGAGCTGGGCCACAACGTGATCCACGGCCAGTTCGACTGGATGGGCGATCCGCGCTTTCAGGGCAAAACCTTTGAGTGGGACATCGTCGGCACCAGCGACAACTGGCGCAAGACCCACAACTTCAAGCACCACACCTACACCAACGTGCACGGCATGGACGACGACATCGGCTACGACGTGCTGCGACTGTTCCCCGAGCAGAAGTGGCACCCGGCCGCGCTGTTTCAACCGCTGTACGCCGTGATCTTCGCGCTGCTGTTCCAGTGGGGCGTGGCCGTGCAGGACCTGCGCCTGGGCCGCGTTTTCATCGGCCGCATCACCTGGCGCAAGCTCGCGCAGGAGGCCGCGCCGACGCTGCGCAAATCGCGTCGCCAGCTGATCAAGGACTACCTGGTCTTCCCGCTGCTGGCCGGCCCGGCCTTCTGGTCGGTCTTCCTGGGCAACCTGATGGCCAACGGCATCCGCAACGTGTGGACCTACACGGTGATCTTCTGCGGGCACTTCACGGCCGACGTGCAGACCTTCCCCAAGGGCATCGTGAAAAACGAGACGCGCGCGCAGTGGTACCTGCGCCAGATCCAGGGCTCGTCGAACCTGTCGGGCAGCCAGCTGCTGCACGTCATGACGGGCAACCTGAGCCACCAGATCGAGCACCACCTCTTCCCCGATGTGCCGGCCAACCGCTACGCCGAGATGGCCCCGGTGGTGCGCGACATCTGCCGCCGATACGGCGTGCACTACAACACGGGCTCGATGTTGGGCCAGTTCAGCCAGGTGATCTGGCGCATCATCCGCCACAGCTTCCCGAGCTCGCCCGCACCGATGTCGCCGAGCTTGCAGGCTCGGTGAGCTCACCGCCCTGCTTCGAGATGGCTCAGCGAAAGGCCCGCTTCTTGCGGGCCTTTTGATTTCTCGCGATGCCCGTGGCGG